>JAQWYU010000168.1 GCA_029253805.1 Flavobacteriaceae bacterium
CCGTGAAAATAGACTTCCAGGTTGGGCCAAATTTCAAGAATATTTTTATTTCCAGTACTTTCTAGTACATTATTAAGCAATACTAACATCCAAGAAGGGACCCCAGCTAAACTCGTCACATTTTCATTAACAGTTTCATTTACAATAGCTTGCATTTTGTATTCCCAGTCACTTAACAATGAAACTTTATTCCCAGGAGTACTGCTAAACTCTGCCCAAAAAGGCATATTATCAATAAGTATAGCTGACAAATCGCCAAAAGTAGTCCCGTTTTCTTCGTAAAGTTCCTTACTTCCTCCCAGTCGTAAGTTTTTTCCGTTAAATAGAGTTGAGTTCTCGTTGTTGTTCAAATACATACATAGTAAATCTTTTCCAGCCGCATAATGACAATCTTTTAATGAGTCAGTACTTACGGGAATAAATTTGCTTTTCGCATTTGTAGTTCCACTCGATTTCGCAAACCAATTTATAGGCTTTGGCCAAAATATATTTTTCTCTCCCTTTCTTGAGCGTTCAATTAAATTTTGATAGTCCTCGTAAGTTGAAATAGAAACACGCTGAGAAAAATCGCGGTAATTACGAATTGAGTTAAAGTCAAATTTTCTTCCAATCTCAGTATCCTTTGAAATAGAGATCAGACTCATTAGCAGTTCGTTTTGAACTTCATTCGGATATTTAAGAAACAAATCAATTTGATGAAACCGCTTCTTTAAAAACCATGATGCTACAGAATTTACTAATGGAATTGCCATATAAATGCATATATTTACATTGATAAATGTAATAAAAATCTTCTAATGCTTTACCAAGGAGTTTTAACTAAAATGGAAACAGAACTTTCTGAGCCAGTTCAATATTTTTTAGTGTTAGACAATGATGTTTTGAACATGAATCAGCTACTAAATAAGACTATTACGCTGTCTTTTGAAGGATTCGAATGCTTGAATTGCGGTACTAATTCCCCTATTTTTAGACAAGGTTTTTGCAAGTCATGCTTTTTCGAATTACCTCAAACAGCTGACTGGATTATGCGACCAGAGCTAAGCAAAGCTCACCTCAATATAGAAGACCGAGATTTGGAATATGAGAAGCGTGTTCAGTTACAACCCCATATAGTTTACCTTGCCAACTCTAGTAATGTAAAAGTTGGAGTAACCCGAAAAACACAAGTACCTACTCGTTGGATTGACCAAGGAGCTCAACAGGCATTGGAAATAATGGAAGTTCCCAACCGATATTTAGCGGGGATTACTGAAGTTGCTCTTAAAAAACACATTAGTGATAAAACTAATTGGAGAGAAATGCTGAAAGGTACTAATAAGGACGATAAGCTGGAGGTTTGGAGACAACGTTTGTCTAATTATATCCCTGAGGAAACTAAATCTTTTTTTTTAGTCAAGCAAAAACCACTTGAAATTGAATTTCCAGTTTGCCAATACCCACAGAAACCTAAAAGCTTAAACCTAAAAAAAACAGGAAAGTTTTCCGGGGTTCTTAAAGGCATCAAGGGTCAATATCTAATGTTTGAAGATAATACTGTTTTTAATATTAGAGGTAATGAAGGCATAGTTATTGGACTGGATATAGGTTAATCAATTTGAATTTCTTCATTTACATCTAGTTTAAACTGTTTCCTGAATAGAAACACACCCAAGTAAAGAAAGGGAGTGTCAATGACTGCAATTAGAATTTTGAAACTTACGCCAGCAACAAGCAGTCCTGCAAATAAATCCCATGATATTTCCTTAAATAAACAAAGAAGCACAAGTACTGTTGATGTATCGACAAGTTGTGATAAGAATGTAGAGCAGTTATTTCTTAACCAAAGGTGTTTACCTTTTGTGAGATTTTTCCAGTAATGGTAAATCCGAATATCTATAAATTGCGCAAATAGATAGGCTAACATACTCGCTAATACTGCCACACTTGTACTACCGAAAACAGATTTAAATACAGCATCAGAAATAGGTGACCAGTCAGTTGCTGGGACGATAGAGCCTACACAAATAATCCCCATAGAAAAAAAAGATGCGATTACTCCGCCTATTACTACATGATTTGCTTTTTGTTTTCCATAAATTTCACTAATTAAGTCTGTGATTAAAAAAGTGATGGGATAGGGAAGGATTCCCACTGATAATTCGAATAGCTTTACTCCAAATATGGGTGTTTCAATAGGATAGAAATAAAAAAATTTTTTAAAAATCATATTTGAAACCACTAGAGATGTAACAAATAAAACACCAAGAACTAAATAAATTTGTTGAGCTAAGGCCTTGTCTCTAAGTGTCATTAAAATTTAAATAATTTTTTAACAAAGATATAATATTAATTTTTCTTTTACTTATTTTGCTATTTAATATGGAGGAAATACAAACTGTTTTAATTGGAATTGGAAGCAATATAGGGGATAAGATAAATAACCTTCAATCGGCTATTGATGCTATCCACACACAAGTAGGTAGCATACATGAAATTTCATCACTTTATCAAACGCCTGCCTTAGGATTTGAAGGGGATGATTTCATCAATGGTTGCTTGAAGGTGGCGACACAATTAGACTCAGCTCAAGTATTAGCAAAATTATTAACTATTGAAACAAAGCTAGGGCGAGTGCGTCACAATGATGGTTACTACCATTCTAGATCAATAGATCTTGACATCTTGTTTTATGAATCTTTAATTTCAAAATCTGATCACTTAGAATTACCACACCCCAGGGCTCATGAGCGTCTTTTTGTTCTCAAGCCTTTATTAGATGTAGCGTCTGATTACGTACACCCAGTTTTAAATAATACAATAGAACAGTTATTAGAGACCTGCCAAGATAATAGTACAATTACCTGTTTAGATGTCAATTTAAAAAACCCAATTCATAACTTTAACTTTTCAAATTACAATTTCATAGCTATAGAGGGTAATATAGGAGCTGGTAAAACAAGTCTAGCTCATATGATGTCTAACGACTTTAATGCTAAACAAATTCTTGAACGTTTTGCTGATAATCCTTTTTTACCAAAATTTTACAAAGATGCAACACGCTATGCTTTTACGCTTGAAATGTCTTTTTTGGCAGATCGCTATCAGCAGATTTCTGATGATTTATCTCAGTTAGATTTATTTAGCGATTTTATTGTGAGTGATTATGATGTTTTTAAGTCACTTATTTTTTCAAAAATCACTCTAAGTGAAGACGAGTTTGCCCTATACAGAAAACTTTTTTATCAAGTTTATAAGGACATAGCAAGGCCAGACATGTATATTTACCTTTATCAAAACACCGAACGTTTGCAAGAAAATATAAGGAACAGAGCTCGTGATTACGAACAAACTATCGAGTCTAGCTATTTAGAAAAAATAAATACAGGTTATTTAAAATTTATAAAAAACCATCCTGAATTCAATATTAAGATTATTGATATCTCAAACAGAGATTTTGTAAAAAATCGCATCGATTATCTTTGGATTTTAGAGCAAATTTGCTCTTAGCTTAATTTATTAAAAATATCCCAAAGGACAATTCCACAACTCACAGATATATTCAAAGAATGCTTCGTGCCATATTGAGGGATTTCAATAATTTGATCACTTTCATTTACCACATTTTGTGATACGCCTTTAACCTCATTACCAAAAACTACGGCATAAATTTGTTTTTTTTTTGGCATAAACTTGTTAAGCATGGTAGATTTTTCGGCTTGCTCAATTGAGAGGACTTGGATATTGTTCAACTGTAGTTTTCTTATTAGTTCTAGTGTACATTCTGCGTATTCCCAATCAATGGAGTTCGTGCTTCCCAAGGCTGTTTTTTGAATATCCCTGTGAGGAGGAGTTGCTGATATGCCACAGAGATATATTTTTTCAATTCGGAAAGCATCACAAGTTCTAAATACGCTGCCAATGTTATTTAAACTCCTAATGTTGTCAAGAATTACAATTAGAGGAGTTTTGGTAACTTCTTTGAAGTCTTCAACCGATAAGCGATCTAATTCGCTATTTTCTAACTTTCGCATTCTACTATGATTTCTTAATAATTAAGGTTTTATAAAAAGGCTAAAATTAATTACTTTAGCAAAAGTACAGTCACACAAAAGTAAGATATAAAAATCAAAAAACAATTGGTTAAGAATACTAAGAAAGTCACTCCTTTAATGCAGCAATATAACACCATCAAGGTTAGGTACCCTGATGCTTTGTTGTTATTTCGAGTTGGCGACTTTTATGAAACTTTTGGAAGTGATGCAGTTAAGGCGTCCAAGATATTAGACATTATTTTAACTAAACGTGGCGCCGGAAGTGAAAGTGAAACCGAGTTAGCAGGATTTCCCCATCATTCGTTAAACACATATTTACCAAAATTAGTTAAAGCAGGTGAGCGAGTTGCTATTTGCGATCAGTTGGAAGATCCAAAACAAACTAAAAAAATTGTAAAACGAGGAGTCACCGAATTAGTAACTCCTGGGGTTGCTCTAAATGATGAGGTTCTGAGCTCAAAATCTAATAATTTTTTAGCGGCAGTATATTTTGGAAAAGTAATTGGAGTTTCTTTTTTAGATGTTTCTACGGGTGAATTTTTAACCGCTCAGGGGTCTAATGAATATATAGGGAAACTACTTCAAAACTTCAACCCAAGTGAAGTTCTTATAGAAAAAACAAAACGTAAGATTTTTATTGATACTTTCGGAACAAACTTTCATACTTTTTATTTAGAAGATTGGGTTTTTCAGCAGGATTATGCTAATGAGTTTCTTTGTAAACACTTTCAAAGTAAAACATTAAAAGGTTTTGGAGTTGATACTTTGTCACAAGGAATAATAGCCTCTGGGGCTGTGATGCATTACCTAGCAGATACGCAGCATAACAGATTACATCACATTACGTCAATTGAACGTATTTTAGAAGATGATTATGTATGGATGGATAAGTTTACTATTCGCAATTTAGAACTTTACAATTCTTACAATGCAAATGCTGTAACTTTGATTGATGTGATTGATCACACGATATCTCCTATGGGTGGACGTCTATTGAAGCGGTGGTTAGCGCTACCCTTGAAATCAATTGAAAAAATTAAAGCTCGTCATGAGGTTGTTCAGTACTTTTTAGATCAAGAAGACACACACAACAAAATTCAAAACTATATAAAACAAGTTGGAGATCTCGAACGTTTAATTTCCAAGGTTGCAACAAATAAGGTGAACCCACGAGAAGTAGTTCATTTAAAAAACTCTCTAGAAGCCATAATCCCTGTTAAAACTTTGGCAACAAAGTGTGAAAACTCTGATTTGAAACTCATTGGTGGTAAGATTGAAAGCTGCGAAACGCTTAGAGAAAAGATCAAGTTTACACTTAATGAGGATGCACCAGTTAATATTTTGAAAGGGAACAGTATATCATCTTCTGCTTCTGAGGAATTGGAAAGCCTGAGAGCTATTGCTTTTTCTGGAAAAGATTATTTAGATAAAATGTTGGAGCGCGAAAGCGCAGCTACTGGTATTACGTCCTTAAAAATAGCATCTAACAATGTTTTCGGGTATTATATTGAAGTCCGAAACTCTCATAAAGACAAGGTGCCTGAAAATTGGATCCGTAAGCAAACTCTAGTAAATGCTGAGCGGTATATTACTGAAGAGCTAAAGGAATATGAGGCCAAAATATTAGGGGCTGAAGATCGAATATTAGTTATTGAGCAAACACTTTTCTCGGAGCTAGTTTCTTGGATGCACACCTATATTTTACAAGTGCAACAAAATGCTCAACTTATTGCTCAGTTAGATTGTTTAGGAGCTTTTGCTTATTTAGCAAAACAAAACAACTATACTTATCCTGAAATGGATAAGTCCTTTGATTTAGAGGTCAAGCAAGGCCGTCACCCAGTAATCGAAAAGCAGCTACCTTTAGCTGAATCCTATATCGCCAATGACCTGTTTTTAGATCGAGATACGCAACAAATTGTAATGATTACTGGACCTAATATGTCTGGAAAATCTGCAATTTTACGCCAAACAGCTTTGATTGTATTAATGGCTCAAATTGGGAGCTTTGTTCCAGCAGCTCATGCACGAATAGGTTTAGTTGATAAGATTTTTACAAGGGTAGGTGCAAGCGATAATATTTCTATGGGTGAATCTACTTATATGGTTGAAATGAATGAAACAGCTTCAATATTAAATAATGTTTCTGAACGAAGTTTAATTTTATTAGACGAAATAGGACGCGGTACTAGTACTTATGATGGTATTTCAATAGCTTGGGCAATTAGCGAATATTTGCACGAACACCCTTCCCGTGCTAAAACCCTATTTGCAACTCATTACCATGAGTTAAACGAAATGACAGAAACTTTTGACAGAATTAAAAACTACAATGTGGCAGTCAAAGAATTAAAAGATACAGTTTTATTTATGCGAACTTTAGTTAAAGGAGGTAGTCACCACAGTTTTGGAATTCATGTAGCTAAAATGGCAGGAATGCCTCCGCAGGTAATACAACGCGCCAAAAAAATACTCAAGCAACTAGAAAAGTCCCACTCAAGTGAAGAGTTAACTGCAAAGGTAAAGGATTTAGATCGTGAATTACAGCTCAGCTTTTTTAATTTAGATGACCCAATATTAGAAGCTTTGAAATCTGATATAAAGGCGATTGATATTGATACTTTAACACCTGTAGAAGCATTGATGAAATTGAATGAAATAAAGCGTATGCTAATAAAAAAGAAATGAGTATAAAAACTTAAAAAACCTTTGCTATTGTAAGAATTGTGTTAAATTTGCACCTCTATTTGCATTCGCAAAAAGTAAGTTCTTTAAATCTGCGAAAGTAGCTCAGGGGTAGAGCATCACCTTGCCAAGGTGGGGGTCGCGAGTTCAAATCTCGTCTTTCGCTCTGATACTTTTTATTAATACCAGTATGCTGAAGTGGTGGAATTGGTAGACACGTTGGACTTAAAATCCAATGTCCATTAGGACGTACGGGTTCAAGTCCCGTCTTCAGTACGATAAGAATCCGTAATTACTTTGTTTATAAAGTGTTACGGATTTTTTAGTTTAATATTTGTTCGAATTTCGTATGAATAGACTTATTCACTATAGTTTTAAGTAACTTATTATCTACTTTTTTCACGCTGCACTACTTGTTAGCATTATGAAGTAAGTAATTAATTACATACTCACTGAGATATGATTAAACTTGCTAATATAAAAGCTCTACGAGTTTTAATGATTCTATTTATATCAATGAGTAAATGCTAAAATTTGTTATTAAATAAATTTAACAAAATCAATTAATTCCTTCAATATTATTTTTATAGACTGAATGTAAAGTTGAACTTAACTCTAAAACTGTTTTTTTAAACTCTTTTTTATCTACAATATTTATATTTTCTTTTTTATTTATTCTGTGATCGTATAGCATAGTGGTGATAACTGAATTATCTGTGGGGTCTATAAATTCAGTGTAACTAAATTCTCTAGTTTTTAGTGTAAATCCATTTGTTCTTTTAATTAAAACATGTTCTTTACCCTTAGATTCTGTATTATTTAGAATAGGGACCAAACTTACTCCGTCTAATTGGTTCTTTGGGGTTTTTAACCCACATATTTCAGTAAGTGTAGGGTAAATATCAACTAAATCGATTAATGCTTTAGTTGATCCATTAGCCTTAGAAAGCGGATTATAAATAATTAGAGGCACTTGAGTAGAAGTATTATAATTTGTAAATTTAGCCCATTGTGTATGCTCTTGTAGATTATACCCATGGTCAGAAACGAAGACAACAACTGTGCTCTGATCTAAATCTTGCTCTTTTAGCTCATTTAATATTTTTCCAATCAAGGCATCTGTGTAGGATACTGTAGCATAATAACCATGAATCAGTTTTAGCGCTAGGCTATCTGGAACAGGGCCTTTTGGAATGTTCGAATATGCTCTCATTTCTGCCCAGTCACTTATACTTAACTGTGGCGCATCTTTGGGTGTATAGTTGTAGTTCTCAGGTTGCTTAATCTCAGATCTATCGTATAAGTCCCAGTATTTTTTAGGAGCATTAAACGGTAAATGAGGGCTAATAAACCCTGCAGTTAAAAAGAAGGGCTTGCCACTTTTTTTAAGTTTCTTAATATCTCGGATTACTTTTTCTGTCAATAGGCCATCAATATATGTGAAGTCTGATACGTCTGCGCTTTCAAATGCTGGCCCTGTATTTGTTTTTTTATATTCGGAAATATTATTTTGCGTTTGATAGTCCTTCCATAGAGATTGCCAATAATCAGTAGGAGCCATATCTTTATTGTTTTCGTCGAAAGCATAGGGTCGCCAAATTTCATCCCAGTCTATTTCTTTGTCGTCAAGGTGATGATAAATTTTGCCGTTAGAAATTGTTGTATAGTTGTTGTTTTTAAATAATTGCGGAAGTGTAATTGCTTTGGGAACTTCTTTTTCAACGAATGTTTTGTAATCTAAAAATCTATTTTTTGTTGGTAGCATCCCTGTTAACATGCTAGCTCGTGAAGCTCCACAAACAGGCACATTTGAATATGCATTTGTAAATTTAACCCCTTTACTCGCTAACGCATCTATATTTGGAGATATTATTTGTTTAGCACCAAAGCTAGCTAGTTCTGGCCGCAAATCATCAATATATAGTAATAAGACATTTGGTTTTGTGCTAGGCTGTTTAATTTTTAATCCCTTACAGCCTAATAGGGCTAGGAAGACGAGGATTGGTATTTTTCTCATAATTTATTAATAAGAATGAATTTACAAAATAAAATCTTTGAGAATAAATTATTTTTTTAATGTAAACAAACGATTTTATTTTTCATTATTTTAAAATTGAAAGACTAATTTAGAAATTATATATATTTCGTTTAATTGCCCAATGTTTTTTCTTTTTGCTGAATTTGACATATTTATCAATTTTCTGGCGAAAAACTTTAAAAACTTATTTTAAGCACTTTTAAGCTGTTTTTTTATTTAGCACAAATACTATCTTGAAAAAATAATTTTAACTTATTAAATGCGCTTAAAATAAGC
>JAQWYU010000169.1 GCA_029253805.1 Flavobacteriaceae bacterium
CATTCGTTAATATAAGGAGTTGGAACAACTAAAGGAGTAATTGTAGAAGTATCACCATAGCAAATTGGACTAACAGTGTCTTCAGAAGCTTCAAAAGTAGGTGTTGTGCTTACCTGAATATACTGGTTAATTCTATTGTCATTTTTACAACCTTCCGGAAAAACCGATGTATTTGTATCCCATATATTTAAATTAGCAATGTACACACCAGGCTCGTCAAATGAAAAGGTCACTGTCTGTCCACTAATAGAAGTACCATCTCCAATATCCCAAATATAGGCCGCACCAACTCCTCCGCCAGGCTCAGAAAACTGGCCGCTTCCACTCAGAGTGATTTCTTCTCCTGGGCAAACTAAAATAACATCCTCAGAGTCTACACCCGGAGAAGTACTGTCTAATTGAGCAATTATATCTTGACACTCTGCCGGAGGGTCTACACAAGAAATAAATGCTAACCAGCCTGCGTCAGTAATAGCCCCAGTACTTGTAAAAACAACTGTTAAACACCCTGTTGGATTGGTCAATGAAGCTGTCACAGGCTCAGTTGGTCCATTTGTCCCGGAGTACTCTCCAACTAGAGTGGCAGGGTCAGTCGCATCAGAAGCATTGTAAATACTCATGATATCCGCATTATTTTGTGTGGCAAATTCGGTAAAATTCAACTGTGTTGATTGTCCCTCAGTTTCAGGACAAATAGTGAATGTAAAAATTTCATTGTTGCTATAGTTCCCCGCTGGACCATCCTCAGCCCCACCTGAATCATAAAAAAGACCGTTACAAGCTGTAACAGTATCGTCGCTCATAATATATTGAGGAACTTCAACACAAACTGGCACTGTTCCAGGTTTAAATTGAGCTTGTAAGACCTCACTAATATAAATATCAACAATATCCGTTTGACCCTCAGAAAACATATAAAGACAAGCATCATCTCCGTAGTCCATATAACTCATTGTGAGTGCAAATTCACCTGTTTCACAACCATCGATTGTCCCAGGAGCTGGACAACCATAATTAGCATCAACAATATTTGGAGTGTCCGCAACTCCATCGTCAGAGTCGCATGAGCCAGAAAAAGGGTGCTCTAGTTGGTAAAAGTGCCCTAATTCGTGTGTTACTGTTCTCCCTAAATTGTAGGGAGCGTTTGGAACAATTCCTGAGTCTGGACACCCAGCACCAGAACCAAAAGCACCAAGATTAATTACAACAGATTGACCTGCGTTAATACTCCCACCTAAAGGAGAATAACCTAGTAAACCACCTCCAATATCTTTGACAAGAAAATTCATATAACCAGACCAATTAGTATCAGCATCGTTGCCTCCACCAAAATCATATCCTATGGTAACAGCAGGCCCTCCTTCAACAAGATCTTCGTCAGTATCTTCTGGATGAAATGCAGTAGCAATACAAAACTGAATATCCGCTGCGCCATGGTTTACTCCTGGGTAAAAACCGCTTGCATCTGGCCAAAGGTTGGCATCAGGATTAGTTGCTGTAAAATCTCCATTTAATATATCTATTTGATTTTGTGCCAATGCTTCCAAGCATGCTCGATCTGATTCCTCAGCTTCAGGGAAATGAACAGCTACCGGGATTACAATAGGATTTAATAAATTTTGTCTAAAACTGGTTTTTAAACTTTGTTTGACAGCACTTTTAAATTTATTTTGGTTTAGTTCCCATTCGCGTGCAAAATCAGGATCTTTCATCATTTCGGTCATATGGTTCTCCATTCCACATTCTCTTTGTTGAGCACCAACACCCAAATACGTAAAAAACAAAAATATAAATACAATTAATTTATTTTTCATGACTAGTTGTTGTAGTGTTGAGATTTAACAATAATAAAATAATCTGAATTGTCCACACGAATTAACTGAGTGTCACTACTGTGAAACTCAAAATTATACTTGAGAGGATTAAATTTCAATGGATCAAAAGTTTGGTCTCTTTTAAGGCTTTTATTAAAAATATTGAAAAGGGGAATTTCAGATAACATTGGACAAGGTTTGTGATGCCTAGGGTCAGTTAGCTTTACTATTTCTACCCTGTTTCTTAAAATCTCTTTTATTGCTAGGACTCTGGTAGGCCGATTTAAAATCTCATTTTTTAACATCCCTCCATACACAGTATTGAGCATTTTAATTTCTCGTGGTGTGAATTCTGAAAAAGTATTTTTATTAAAGACTATTGGCTGAGTGGATTTATTCTTGACAATTTGTGAATTACATTTTAAAAAAGAAAAGGCAAAAACAATTATGTAAAGTATATTTAATTTCATTTGGGAAACTATTAAATTACTATTTCAAGTTGTTGTTTGGCAGCTTGTGTTACCCAGTTTGATTAAACAGCTAAAAATAAGGATCTGAAAAGTAGTGATTTTTTATGATATTTTTAAAAAAAAATCAATTATTAACTATAATAAAACAACCTAATAACGAATTTATTTATCTTTGTATTTATTAAATTCTAAATAACTTTATTCTTTAATCCAAATGGGACTTGAAAATAAAACTGAATCTTTTGATATAATTGGTGATAACCACATAGGAACTTCTTCTGAAACCCCAATGCGTGACGATGCGTTTGTACTAAGTGCTGACGAGAAAATAACCTTGATTAAAAAGGATGTTAAACACATCATGGAGACTCTTGGCTTAGACTTGACTGATGACAGTCTTAATGGCACTCCAAACCGAATCGCAAAAATGTTTGTAAAAGAAATTTTCAGTGGACTTGATCCGTCAAAAAAACCCAAGGCATCAACCTTTGATAACAAATACCAATACGGAGAAATGCTAGTTGAAAAGAACATCACAGTTTATTCAACTTGTGAACACCATTTTCTCCCCATTGTAGGTAGAGCTCACGTTGCATACATTTCAAATGGAACTGTGGTTGGGCTATCCAAAATGAACCGTATAGTTGACTATTTTTCAAAAAGACCACAAGTTCAGGAGCGACTCACTATCCAAATCGTTAAGGAACTTCAAAGTATCCTAAACACAAAAGATGTAGCCTGCGTGATTGACGCTAAGCATTTGTGTGTTAATTCTAGAGGTATTCGAGATATAGAAAGTAGCACCGTAACAAGCGAATTTGGTGGAAAATTTAAAGAAAAAGATACCAAGAGAGAATTTTTAGATTATATAAAATTAGAGACAAAATTCTAGTCTTAAAACCATGAACAAACACCTCTCAAATACACTTAAGATATACAACACCCTTTCAGGAAAAAAAGAAATTTTTAAACCAGTTAACGAAGGGGCTATTGGAATGTATGTTTGTGGACCCACAGTCTACAGCAATGTACACCTTGGAAATGTAAGGACTTTCATGTCCTTTGATATGATCTTTAGATATTTTAAGCACCTTGATTATAAGGTGCGCTATGTTCGAAACATCACTGATGCTGGTCACCTTGAAAATGATTCGGATCAGGGTGAAGATAGAATTGCAAAAAAAGCTAGACTAGAGCAAGTTGAACCAATGGAAGTAGTTCAGCGCTACACAGTTGATTTCCACAATATTTTAAATACTTTTAATTTCCTACCACCTAGTATTGAGCCAACGGCAACAGGTCATATTATAGAACAGTTAGAAATCATCAAATCAATACTTGAAAAAGGTTTCGCTTATGAAGCAAACGGATCTATTTATTTTGATGTTTTAAAATACAACGAATACCATAATTATGGAATTTTAAGTGGAAGAAATATAGAAGATCTTGTACATAACACAAGAGTGTTGGATGGTCAATCTGATAAAAAAAATCCACAAGATTTTGCACTTTGGAAAAAAGCAGAAGCTCAGCACATTATGCGTTGGCCATCTCCATGGAGTGATGGATTTCCTGGTTGGCATTTAGAGTGTACAGCAATGAGTACAAAATACCTTGGGGAAAATTTTGACATACATGGGGGTGGAATGGATTTAAAATTCCCTCATCATGAGTGCGAAATTGCACAAGCAAATACATGTCATAATCATTCACCAGCAAACTACTGGATGCACGCAAATATGCTAACCTTAAATGGTCAAAAAATGGCTAAATCAACTGGTAATAATATTTTGCCTGCTGAAATATTGAGTGGAAATAATGATACACTTTCAAAAGGATTTTCAGCTTCAGTTGT
>JAQWYU010000170.1 GCA_029253805.1 Flavobacteriaceae bacterium
CTATCATCTTTTGCTGTCAACAAAAAGCATGAAGACATTTGTGGCTTCGGAGTACCAGCGTTGAACAGTGTAGGAGTTGCGTGAGTAAAGTATTTTTTAGACATCAATTCATAAGTCTCGATTGCAGCATCTAAATCATTTAAATGAATTCCTATAGAAACACGCATTAGCATATGCTGGGGGCGTTCCGCTATGACTCCGTTTAATTTTAAAAGATAAGATCGCTCCAGAGTCTTAAATCCAAAATAATCATAACCAAAGTCTCTGTTGTAAATGATTGTTGAATCTAATTTTTCTTTGTTTTCTGAGATTACATTGTATACCTCATCTGAAAGTAGAGGAGCATCCTTTCCTGTTCTTGGGTTGACATAAGTGTATAAATCATGCATGACTTCACTAAAAGTCTTTTTCGTATTTTTATGTAAGTTTGAAACAGATATACGCGCTGCAAGTCGTGCGTAGTCAGGGTGGGCGGTTGTCATAGTTGCGGCGACCTCTGCTGCTAAGTTATCCAATTCGCTAGTTGTAACGCCATCATATAGCCCCTCGATTACACGCATCGCAACTTTCAGAGGATCTACTAATTCATTTAAACCATAACAAAGTTTTCTAACCCTTGCTGTGATCTTATCGAACATTATTTCTTCTTTTCTGCCATCTCTTTTAAGTACGTACATTTTTAAATTCTTTGTTGCTTTTATGATACTGCTTCAAAAAAGCGGTTAGTTAGTTAACCTAGTGATATTTGAGCCTCACCAGATGCTTGGTTGTTATTTGGTATTAACCCGTTAGTTAAAAGGTTAAAAATTTTTGTTTGTAAGCGATTTTAGTTTTTTGGGATTCTTGTTCTAGAAATTTATTTCTAGAAATCAGAATCGAAACTGTACTTGTTGGTCTCTTCTTCTTCTTTACTGAGAACTCCAGCTTTTTGATACTCGGATACCCTTTTTTCAAAGAAATTTGTCTTGCCTTGTAAGGATATCATATCCATAAAATCAAATGGATTAGCTGTATTATACTCTTTTTCACAATCAAGTTCTTGCAACAACCTGTCAGTAACAAATTCTAAGTACTGCGACATCAATTTTGAATTCATTCCTATCAAACTGGCTGGTAAGGACTCTGTAATAAATTCTCTTTCGATATTTAACGCATCAATTAAAATTTCACGAATACGTTCTTTAGGTACTTTGTTAACTAAGTGTTTATTATGCAAGTGAACAGCAAAGTCCGCGTGCACACCCTCATCACGTGAAATTAACTCATTTGAAAAAGTTAGCCCTGGCATTAATCCTCGTTTTTTAAGCCAAAAAATAGAGCAAAACGCACCTGAAAAAAAGATCCCTTCGACTGCTGCAAAGGCTATTAAACGCTCAGCGAAGCTTGGTGATTCTATCCATTTTAGTGCCCAGTCAGCCTTTTTCTTTATAGCTGGAAAGTTTTCAATGGCGTTAAAAAGTTTGTCTTTTTCTTGCTCATCCTTCACATAGGTATCTATCAATAGTGAATATGTTTCACTATGTATGTTTTCCATCATAATTTGAAATCCATAAAAGAATTTTGCTTCGCTATATTGAACTTCGTTAACGAAATTTTCTGCTAAATTTTCGTTTACAATACCGTCACTTGCCGCAAAGAACGCTAAGATGTGTTTAATGAAATAACGCTCATCGTCATTGAGTTTAGAGCTCCAGTCTGTCAAATCTTGGTGTAAGTCGATTTCTTCAGCAGTCCAAAAGCTAGCTTCAGATTTCTTGTACCATTCCCAAATATCGTGGTGTTGAATTGGAAAAATAACAAATCTATCTTTATTTGGCTGAAAAATTGGTTCTACTTGTGACATCTTTTTTTTAAATATTTACGATCTTGGATTAAACTAAAACGCACTTGTGCGGCTAACAAAGGTTCAAAATTGTTGTATTAAATGAAAGTCATTTTTATAAACATTGAATAGAAGTTTTTAACAACGAGTAGGTTTTTTCTTACAAAAAAAAACAGTAAATAATTTAATAAAATACTGAAATCTAGTGTTTTATAAATATCCTCTCTCTTAGGAGTTATGATGCATTTTTTGTGTTAAATAAACTATAATTTGATAAATATTTTAAAAAGCTCTAGCTTAATAAGAAATTATCAGGCCTGACTAGTCAAAAGCTACATAATAAAATTATTTAATTGACGACGCTATACTTTCTAACTCATCATACCAATCTTGTCCAAACTTTCTAATAAGAGCTTCTTTTATAAACTTATAAACCGGCACCTGAAGCTCTCTTCCTAAAGTACAAGCATCGTCACATATATGCCAATGATTGTAATTAACTGCCGAAAACTCACTGTACTCTTTTACACGAGCTGGGTATAAATGGCAGGATACTGGTTTTTTCCAATTCACATCGCCTTGGTTATACGCTTCTTCAATCGCACAAAGTGCTGTATTCTTTTCATCAAATATTACGTAAGCACAATCAGCACCATTAATTAAAGGAGTTTCCAATTCGCCACTTTCTGATATGACGTGTGTTCCTTGAACTTCTATAGCTGCAACACCTTCCTTTCGAAGATATGGCTTAATAATTGGATAAATATCTTTTAATATTTCTGCCTCTAAGGCTTCTAGTGGAGCTCCTGAATCACCATCAATGCAACAAGCGCCCTTGCATGCACTAAGGTTACATATAAAATCCTTCTTAATAATATCTTCAGAAACTATAGTTTTTCCTAATTGAAACATATCTCAAATATAACACATAATAGTGAACATCCTGTGTTAAAATAAACTTGTAGATACAATTATTTGTTAGATATTTGCAGATATAAAATAATAAAATAATGAGTTTTAATTATAAAGAAATCCTGACAACTTTTATGGTGCTTTTCGCAGTCATCGATATTGTTGGTAACATACCTATTATTATAGATCTTCGAAAAAAAGCAGGTCACATTCAAAGCGGAAAAGCCTCAATTATTGCGGGAGTAATCATGATTGTTTTCTTATTTCTGGGGGAAAGTATTTTGACTCTTATTGGAATTGATGTACACTCTTTCGCGGTAGCTGGTGCTTTTATTCTTTTCTTTATAGCCCTTGAAATGATTTTAGGAATTACGCTATACAAACAAGAAGACGGTGCAGCCATGAACGCTTCTGTCTTCCCTTTGGCATTTCCGCTAATTGCTGGCCCAGGAAGTCTTACTACACTATTGTCTTTGAAATCCGAATTTCATACTGGAAATATTATTATAGCTATCATTATAAATGTTATTGTGATTTTTGTAGTACTAAAAACATCTTCAAGAATTGGACGAATCATTGGTCAGAACGGAATAAGTATTATTCGAAAAGTATTTGGAGTAGTTCTACTAGCAATTGCAGTTAAATTATTTACCTCTAACATTAAATTTTTACTCTAAACATGAAAATATTAACTTATTTATTGTCTGTTATAGCGCTAGTTATTATTGGATTTAACCTCACTAGGATAGATCTCTCCAATCCTTTTGAAAACGAAAGTTTTACAGCTATTATTACTGCTTTAGCCGGTGGATGCTCGATATTAATATTAACCATTCTCCGTATAGTTAAAAAAATAGATAGGACTGTAAAAGAAAAGTGCTGATCTTTAATTCCAATTTTACGACCGAGATTAAAATTATATTTAAATGGTAATTAATTCAACTTTAATACCCGCTTTTTCTAAAAATTCAACCCCTGATAAGTCCTTATAAGCTGAGCTGTAGACAACCCTTTTAATCCCTGCTTGAAATATTAATTTACTACAACTTTTACATGGAGATAAGGTTATGTATAAAGTAGCTCCGTCACAGGACTGCGTAGAAGCTGCAACCTTTAATATTGCATTAGCCTCTGCATGCAGAACATACCATTTTGTGTAACCTTCTTCATCTTCACAAAAATTATCAAATCCTGTTGGTGTTCCATTGTAACCGTCGGAAATAATCATTCTATCTTTAACAATTATAGCCCCGACTTGTTTTCGCTTACAATGTGATAGTTTTCCCCATTCTGAAGCCATTCTCAGATAGGCTTGATCATACTTATGTTGTTTTTGTTTAGTCATGTAAATAATCTAAATACTTGATATAATTAATGGGATCATTAATCCTATAATAATTGATGAAAGAACCATTATCCAGTCACGCTTGGAAAATCTAAATATTGTCTGCCCTAAAAATCCGAAAAACAAAACACAAAAGATAATCACAAACTGCCCTAACTCAAGTCCTAGTGCAAATTCTAGAATAGATAAAAATTGACTCTCGCCGGTTTTCACCATAGACTCAAAAGAATTAGCAAACGCTAACCCATGAACAAGTCCAAAGAATAAAACCAAACAACTTATAATAACTGATTTCGATTTATCAGAAGTTTTTCCTGCAGTAAATATGTTATAAAGAGCTATTATTATTATAGTAAATGGAATCAACCATTCTACTAAATTTGCCTTTAAGTTTAGTACATCGTATACTCCAAGGAGCAAGCTTAAAGTGTGTCCAATTGTAAAAAAAGAAACTAAAACTAAGAGCTGTTTCCAGTCTTTAAAGGAAAAAGGCACAGAAATAATCGCCAAAAAAAGCATGTGATCGTAACTGCTAAAATCAACAATGTGGTAAAGTCCAAGTTCTAAGAAATTTAAAAAGCTATCTAACATTATTTATCAATTCTTAATCCAAAGATAGTTAATTATATTGGTGTTTATTTAGACTCTGATTGATTAAGATTAGAAAAAGCTTCAAGACCGCAATCTAAAAATATTTTGTAATTTTCTTCGCTAGGGGTGTATCCAACTGGGGGGGTTAGTACTGTTTTTCCATCAGGGCTTAACAAAGCATAGTAAGGTTGGGAATTTGATTGAAAAAACTGTGTTTGGAAATGAGCCCATTTATTCCCGTAATTTTCTAAAACCCTCGCACCTCCTCCTTGTCTTTTAACTACGAGTTTTTGATTATCTGGAAGCTCTTTTTTGTCATCCACATATAATGATATTAAAACATAATCGTCTTGAAAAAACGATTTAATTGAAGATTTAGGCCAGATGTGTTCTTCCATTTTTCTGCAATTTACACACGCATAGCCCGTAAAATCAATCAGAATTGGTTTATTAACTTTTTGAGCATAGGCGACTCCTTCTTTAAAATCTTTAAAGCATTCAAAGTTGTTCGGGCAATCATTGGGATAAACAAAACTATAGCCAACAGGGGGAGCAAGACCACTTAAAAGGGTTAGAGATGTAAATGTCTGAGTGTCTTTACTAAACCTAAAGCCTGAAATTAAATATATAACAAATGCCAAAACAAGAACTCCTGAACTTACCCTAAAGAATGATAGTTTTTTTATAGGAGAATCATGTGGAAACTTAAGCTTCCCAAAAATATAAATAGCTAAACCAGCGAATATCAAAATCCAGATTCCTAAAAAAACTTCAATTTTAAGTAAACCCCAGTGTTTAACTAGGTCCGCATTTGAAAGAAATTTAAAAGCCAGTGCAAGCTCAAAAAAACCAAGGACAACCTTTGTAGTGTTTAACCAGCCTCCAGATTTAGGTAGCGCTCTGAGCAGGTTTGGAAACATTGCAAATAAGGCGAAAGGCAAGCCTAAAGCCAAGCCAAAGCCACCCATACCGGCGGTTAATTGCCATGCTCCTCCCTCAGCTGTGAGAGAGCCAGCTAAAAGCGACCCTAGAATAGGTCCTGTGCAAGAAAAAGAGACTATGGACAAGGTAAGTGCCATGAAAAAAATTCCCAAAACACCCCCAATTCCTTCTCCTTTTGTTGTTGAGTTAGTCCATTTTGATGGTAAGGTTAGCTCATAATATCCAAAAAATGAAAAAGCAAAAAATATAAATATTACAAAGAAAAAGACATTTAACCACACATTGGTTGATATTTCATTTAATACATCAGGGTTAACGGAGTCCAACAAATGAAAGGGAATGCTTAAGGCTAGATAAACCAACACAATGAAAAAACCATACAAAATTGCTTTTGAGACACCATTATTGTTCTTAGCACTCACTCCGTTTTTGGTAAAGAAACTTACCGTCAAAGGGATCATTGGAAAAACGCAAGGGGTTAACAATGCAAGTAATCCTCCTAAAAAACCTAGCCAAAAGATTTGCCAGAGCGTGTTTCTAGGACTGTTTATGTCCTGCGATAAAGATGTTGTTTGTACAGTACAATTTGCTGGTAGCTTTTGAAGTTCATTTTCTGCTATGCCATATAAAACTGAATTAGAGTTTTCTGAGATATCTAAATCAGACATTGTTGCGCCACCAACAATGGAAAAACCGGATTCTGAGTTAAATTCAAAAACAAAAGGATTATCAGGCTTGTAAGTACATTTTGTGTCATCGCAAGTCATAAAGTCAATATTACCTTTAACACCAAAGGCTGAAGAGTTAACTCTAATTCGTTGTTTGAAAACAGCTTTATCATAGTACTTTGAAACTATCATATCAAATACAGGGTCTCGTTGTGTGACTTTGTTGGTTTTTGACTCAACCACAGAACCAATCAATTCATAATCTGCAGATGGCTCAAATAAAAATATTGTTGGCAGTGGTCCACCTTCATCTACAAACTGGGAGTACAAAGACCAATGGGTGTCAATTTTAGCAACAAATATGAGTTCGTATTCGTCTCCTGAAATATTAGTCGACCCGAATTCCCATTTCACAGGGTCAAGAATCTGCGAGAAACTGGACAGACTAATAAAAAATAAAAATATTTGAAGAAATCTTTTCATTGTCTAAGTTATTTTAGAATTTGCAAATTAGTGAAAAGAAGTGAATGAGAAACGTTAAGCTGAAAGTATATGCTCTCTAATTTTGAGGTAAGAAGATTGTTTTTCTCCAATGAATTGGTCTGGAGTAACACCCTCCATGTCTGTTAGTAATTGTTGTCCAATTGGGCCGAATTCCTTATCTAGATTTCTATTACTCCAACACATCATCTCGTACATAATTGGATACATATCAATACCTTTATTAGTAAGGTAATAAATTTTTGTCTTGTTGTCGTTAAGTAATTTTGTTACCTCTAACAATCCATGATTTATTAAAAATTCCAATCTGTTGGTTAAAATATTAGAAGCTATCTTTTCATTAGACCTCATGAACTCTGTAAAAGTTTTTTTTCCCAAAAATAAATCTCTTATTATTATCAGAGACCATTTATCCCCAAAAATATCTAGGGCATTTGTGAGTGGACAGTGCGATCTATTTGTTTTCATTTGGATTTAATTTAACGTCGCAAATTTAAACGGTAAATATTAATCCAGAGTATGTTTAACAAAATATTAAAAAAGTGTACTCAATTAATAATCAATATAAATAACTAGTATTCAAGCCCTAAGGTTAGCAAGCTGATGTATAAGAAATATGCGTTAACTAACTATTAATTTGTTTGGGGCGTTCATAGTTAGATAATATTTTTTAAGGTCGGTGATTTACATAAAAAAACAACTTAATTTTTCATAAATCCTTACAAAACAGGCCTGAAACTTGATTAAATGCAAAAAATGAATTTGAGATCAATAACCGTGGTCAAATTAAGCTGTAGTTTTTTAATTTTATGGGATGAAGAAAATTACTATTTTGGTTCATTGTTCGGATCAACCTCAAATTAT
>JAQWYU010000171.1 GCA_029253805.1 Flavobacteriaceae bacterium
AAATATTACATTTCAGGTAAAGATGGTGATGGAGTTGCTACTGGCGGAAGCGATTGGCAAAAATATATGCACCCAAAATACCAAAAAAGAATATTTTTTCCTGAACTTTGGAGTCAAATCGAAAAAGAAAATTGGGGTAATGAAGTTGATTAATAAAAGATATTTTAATTTAGTAAAAATTGTTTTACTCTCTTGTTTTATAATATTCTTTTTTTATGGCCTAGCTGTAAAGGGGTGTTCTGTAAATGATTCTGAGAAAGACATTCCAGTTGTCAAAGTCCAAAATGATAATTTCAAATTTGGATATAATTTAAATAACTATGAAGTTGTAAACGATACTGTTAAAAGCGGGGATAGTTTTGGTGTGTTATTAGAAAGAAATCATTTAGTTTATCCACAGATTCATAATATTGCCGAAATAACTAAGGAAGTTTTTGATGTTCGTAAGCTTAGGATAGGTAAGCCATTCACTGTTTTCTATTCTAAAGACAACGAGAGAACTCCACTTGTTTTTATATATGAGCTTAATAGGATTGAATATTTAGTTGTTGAATTTTGTGACTCAATTATTGCATACATAGGTAGAAATCTGGTAAAAGTAATAGAAAAAGAAGCATTTGGGGTTATAAAAAGCTCCCTTTCTGAAACAATGGAAGCTCAAGGACTTCCTACTCAACTTATTTATGATATGTCTGATGATATTTATGCTTGGACAATCGACTTCACTAGATTACAGGAAGGTGATAACTTTAAAGTCATCTACAAGGAGCGTTTTGTAGATGATAGTATTTATGCAGGCATTGAAACCATAGAGGCTGCATTTTTTGAACATAAAAAAGACTCCTTTTATGCGTTTAATTATATAAATAAAGCGACAAAAAACAGTACTGATTATTACGATGAAAACGGTAAAAGTTTACGTAAAGCTTTCTTAAAAGCACCAGTTCAGTTTAGTAGAATTTCTTCGAGATTCAATCTCAAACGTAGAATCGCTTATTATGGATACAAGATACGCCCTCACAAAGGAACAGATTTCGCAGCGCCAATTGGTACTCCAATTTTAGCGACTGCTAATGGTACAGTTATAGAGTCAACGCAAAGAGGTGGAAATGGTAAATACGTCAAAATACGACATAATGCTACCTACAGTACACAATATTTACATATGAGCAAACGCTTAGTAAAGGTTGGAGATTACGTTAAACAAGGAGACGTTATCGGTAAGATAGGAATGACTGGAAACTCTGGGGGCCCCCATGTATGTTATCGTTTTTGGAAAAACGGTAAGCAAGTAGATCCACTTCGCCAAAAGCTTCCTGAGGCCGAAGCCTTAGATCCAAATTTAAAATCAGACTTCCAGGCCCTTACTACACCCTTAAAAAAGCAATTAGACTCAATAAATTTGCAATAATAAAATTAATGGCATTAAATTCAATCAATCCAACACAAACCAAAGCGTGGTCTAAATTATCAGCTCACTATGAGATCATCAAGGAGTCTCAAAT
>JAQWYU010000172.1 GCA_029253805.1 Flavobacteriaceae bacterium
CTCTGTGGCAATTGATACACCAGCCCATTGTTAATGGAGAGAACTGATACATAATTTCCATTTCTTCTACAGGACCGTGACAAGTTTGACATTCCAATCCAGCCACCATAACGTGTTGGGAGTGATTGAAGTAAGCAAAATCAGGAAGGTTGTGGATACGCACCCATTTTACCGGTTTTGTATTTCCTGTATATTTCTGTTCGTCATCATCCCATCCAACAGCATCGTATAATTTTTTGATTTCCCCATCATAAAACTCTTTGCTATACTCATCGTTTCCTGTGCTTTCTGAAACCTCATAAATAGATTTATGACAATTCATACAAACGTTAAGCGCTGGAATGCCTGAATGCTTACTCACACGTGCAGAGGAGTGACAGTATTTGCAATCAATCCCATTATCGCCAGCATGAATTTTATGAGAGTAATGGATGGGCTGAATTGGTTGGTATCCTTGGTCAACTCCTACTTGAGATAGGTAACCGTACACAAAGTAGGCACTCGATAACAAAAAGAAAATTGCTGTAACCAGCATTAAAAATTGATTTTGAACAAATGCTTTCCAAAGTGATTTTCTTTTAATCGCTTCAGCTATTTCTACATTGTTTGCAGATGCAAAACGCCGTAAAGTTTTATTTACTAAAAATAAGCCTAAACCGAGTAACCCAAAAAGAATTGCCAGTGCACCTAGTACAATTTCCTGAGACACTCCGCCACTGCTTTCAACATTGGCTTCACTCGCGCCAACTACTGCGAATGCAGGGGCAACTTTTTCTTTCGCTGTGTAAGCTAAGATGTTATCTATATCCTGATCAGAAAACTGTGGAAAAGCAGTCATTGCTGAGCCATTGTATTCCGCATATATTTTATTGGCATATGCATCACCAGACTTAATCATTGCAGAACTGTTTCTAATCCATGAATTAAGCCAGGCTCGGTCTAAACCTTCCGTTTCACTGAGCCTAGTCTCTACGTTGCGAAGGGCTGGACCAGTCATCTTTTTGTCTAACTGGTGACATGCCGCACAATTTGCATTGAACAAAGATTTTCCCTTGACCGGATCTCCGTCTTGAGCAAAAAGTGACGTGAATATAATTGTTAAAAATAAAAGCCCTGTTGAAAGTAATTTTGAGGGCGCGTAAAATTTAAATCCTTGTTTCATAGTGTCGATAGGGGTCGTTTCTAAACTTTAATGCGATTTCTTCAAGCAATCGTAAAATATTACACTTTAAAATCTCCCGCAAAAGTAAGATATAATGTCCGTTTTTAAAATGTTAGATCTGCGTAAATTCCTAATTTATAAACATTCTAAATAAGTAAAAACCAAAGCAATTAATTTTAATGGATTACATTTGCAACAATAATTTAATGACATGAAAAAAAGTTTGTACCTATATTTTATGGCAAGTGCCTTGTTTTCAGTCCCTATTTTGGCTCAAGAGGGCTTAATTTCAATAAATAAAAGTGAAGAGATTGATCGCATACTGGCTTTGAAAAAAGAAATTAATGAAAGGTTGCCATTTATTAAAATTCAAATATATAGTGGATCACGCTCATATGCTGGAAAAGCCATTGCGGAATTCAAAGCAAATTTTCCGGGACAATTTGTACAAATGAAATATGAAACGCCAAATTATAAAGTATGGGTAGGAAGGTATAGGACACGTCTAGAGGCTGATAGACAACTTATTTGGGTTAAAACAAAATTTTCAAATGCCTTTTTACTTACACCCTAGCAGTTGACAAAAAAAGCGGCTATACCTAGCTATTTTTAATTCTAAATATTATTTTAATTTCTTCTTTACTTGAACTTCTTGGAATGCTTCAAGAACGTCTCCATCTTTGATATCATTATAATTTTTTACCTGCATACCACAGTCGTATCCTTTAGCTACTTCCTTTACATCGTCTTTAAAACGCTTCAAAGAACTTAATTCCCCTGTGTATACAACAACTCCTTCCCTAATTAAACGAATTCCAGAGTTTCGGTATATTTTACCACTAGTAACCATACATCCAGCGATGGTTCCAATTTTAGATATTTTAAATGTTTCTCTAATTTCAGCAGATCCTGTAATTTCTTCTTTAAATTCCGGAGATAACATCCCCTCCATAGCATCTTTGAGGTCATTAATCGCATCATAAATGATTGAGTACATTCGAATATCAATTTCTTCCTTGTCAGCAATCTGTCGAGCATTACCCATTGGTCGTACATTAAAGCCAATAATAATAGCATCAGAAGCAGAAGCTAACAAAACATCACTTTCAGTAATAGCCCCAACACCTTTATGTATAATATTTACTTGGATTTCTTGAGTTGAAAGTTTCTGAAATGAATCAGTCAAGGCCTCAACAGAGCCATCTACATCCCCTTTAAGAATTATGTTAAGTTCTTTAAAGTCTCCCAGTGCAATACGTCTACCAATTTCGTCAAGTGTAATATGGCGCTGTGTTCTTACAGATTGTTCTCGCTGTAACTGAGTTCGTTTAACTGCAATTTGTTTCGCCTCACGCTCATCTTTAAAAACGCTAAACTTATCCCCTGCTTGTGGTGCGCCATCCAACCCCAAAATGGAAATTGGTGTAGAAGGGCCCGCTTCAAGTATGTCATTTCCACGCTCGTCATGCATTGCTCTTACCTTACCGCTATTTTTTCCTGCGAGTAAATAATCACCAATTTTTAAAGTTCCTGCTTGTACTAAAATGGTAGACACATATCCACGTCCTTTATCTAAAAAAGCTTCAACTACTGTCCCAACAGCGGCTTTATTGGAATTCGCTTTTAGCTCTAACAATTCAGCCTCAAGCAATACTTTTTCCAGTAATTCTTTTACACCATCTCCTTTGAGAGCCGAGACGTCGTGGGATTGTATTTTTCCTCCCCAATCTTCAACTAATAAATTCATGTTAGCTAACGCTTCCTTTATTTTTTCTGGATTTGCAGCTTCTCTATCAATTTTATTGATGGCAAAAACAATTGGTACTTCAGCTGCTTGTGCATGTGCTATGGCTTCTTTTGTTTGAGGCATAATATCATCATCGGCGGCAATTACAATAATAGCAATATCAGTAACTTGAGCTCCGCGTGCACGCATAGCAGTAAAAGCTTCGTGACCTGGTGTATCTAAAAATGCTATTTTTTGGCCTGTGGACAAGGTGACGCCATAAGC
>JAQWYU010000173.1 GCA_029253805.1 Flavobacteriaceae bacterium
AGTAGCTCCCGAGCGCGAAATTCCTGGAAGCATAGCTACGGCTTGTGACACACCTATAATGAAGGCGTCCCAAAAGCCAACTTTTTTATTTGTTTCCTTGGCACGATCAGCTAAAATTAATAATAAGGCAGTTACCAAAAGCATCCCTCCAACGAACGCTATATTGTCTCCAAAAAGAGATTCAAGCTCTTCTTCAAATAATAGTCCAATAAATCCTGCAGGAAGTATAGATATTATTATTTTGACAATAAATTGTGTGTCTTCGTTCCAATCAAATTTAATTAGTTGTGAAATAATAATTAAAATATCTTTACGAAAGACAATAATAGTGCTCAAGGCTGTTGCGAAGTGTAAAACTACTGTAAAAATTAAGCTATCTTCAGAAACGGAGATATCCCCTAACATCGCTTTTCCAATTTCTAGATGTCCACTAGACGAAACAGGTAAGAATTCGGTCAAGCCCTGAACTATGCCAAGTAAGATACTTTCAAGAAGATCCATTTATTTTTTAAATTTTTTTAAAATTGCAAAAACCTGTACTCCAAACCCTATTAGTATCAAAGTAGGTGCTACTCGGATTCTTTGAATATTAAAAATTTCAGGATTAAAGATATTTGGGTCGTCGGATCCACCACCAGCCATTAATATAAAGCCTAGGGCTATAAAACCAAGACCTATAAACATCCATTTGTAGTTCTGTGACACGAAAATAAATATTGGTTTTGTGTTTTTTTTTCGTTTTTGTTCTCCCATAACTTAAGTAATATTTGCTAATAGTTAATTAATAGTAGAGCTGATCCGTTTTCAAATTTAAAAATCGCTGAGTAGCAAAAAAGGTACTCCACCAAGTGATTAAGATTCCGATTGAAAATATTGAAGCAAACAAGGTTCCGGTTGAAACTTTGTTTTTTGTTATCTGAAATTCAGGAAAGGCTATATTTAGGTAATACAAAGCAATAGCCATTGCTGAGATAGCAATTAAAGAACCTATGATGCCTAGTCGAACACTTCTCCAAATAAAGGGTCTGCGAATGAATTTTTTAGTAGCGCCAACCATTTGCATAGTCTTAATAGAAAAACGTTTCGAGTAAACTGCAAGGCGTATGGAGCTGTTTATTAATAAAACCGCGATGGCTGTAAAAATCACACTGATAATTAAAATCCAAAAGCTAATTTTTTTCACGTTACTATTCATTAGAGAGACTAAATCTTTATCGTATTTAATGTCCTCCACAAAATTCTTTTTTAGTATGCTTTCTGAAATACTATCCAAGCGTCTGGCAGTTACATAATCTGCTTTTAAGTTAACTTGAATAGAGTTTTTTAATGGGTTATAGCCAATGTCGTCCAAGAAATCTTCCCCGTATTCAAGTTTCATAAAATCTGCAGCTGATTCCTTAGAAACAAACTCTGTTTGTTTTACGTACTGAGAAAAAGTGAGGCTTTTCTCAAGTTGTTTTATTTCAACCCCTTTGGATGTGTCTTCTAAGTAGATAGTTAGAACAACTTGTTCTTTAAAGTTGTCAGATATTGATTTTGCATTCAGTACTAAAAGACCTAGCATGCCTAGTAAAAACAGAACTAGAGCAATGCTTATAACGACTGAAAAATAAGACGATATTAAGCGACGTTTTTGATGTTTTTCAAAAGATGTACTCATGGTAATTATATATAATTGTAAAAGTATAAAAAAACTTACTTAAAAGGCTAGTGTTTCAATGAAAACAAATTAATATTCCTTTGTGTTATTGTTTCAATAAGCATAGTTTTTTACTTCCTAAATAAAGCGTAAGTTTGCAGATATAATGATGTTAATATGATATACAATTTCAATGAAATTGAAGCTAAATGGCAAAAATATTGGTCCGTAAATAAAACGTTTCAGGCCAAAAGTAACTCACCCAAACCTAAGTATTATGTATTAGATATGTTTCCATATCCAAGCGGTGCTGGGCTTCATGTTGGACATCCTTTAGGTTATATTGCTTCAGATATTTATGCACGCTACAAGCGACACAAGGGTTTCAATGTGTTACATCCACAGGGTTATGATAGTTTTGGATTACCTGCAGAACAATATGCTATTCAAACTGGTCAGCACCCTGCAGTTACTACTGAAGCTAATATAAAAACATACCGACGTCAGCTTGATCAAATGGGGTTTTCATTTGATTGGTCTAGAGAGATTCGAACCTCTTCTCCAGAGTATTATAAATGGACCCAATGGATATTTATTCAATTATTCAACTCTTGGTATAATAAATCTACCGATAAGGCTACACCCATCTCTGATCTTGTTAAAATATTTTCTATCGAAGGTAATGTTAATATTCAAGCTGTTTGTAGCGATTCTATTTCTGTTTTTACCGCGAGCGATTGGGGCTCATTCTCTCCAAAAAAGCAGCAACAAATATTATTAAATTATCGATTAACGTATCTGGCTGAATTAGAGGTCAATTGGTGTCCTGAATTGGGAACTGTTTTGGCAAATGATGAAATTATAAACGGAGTCTCAGAGCGTGGAGGTTACGAGGTAGTTAGGAAAAAAATGACTCAATGGAGTATGCGTATTTCTGCCTACGCTGAGCGCCTTTTGCTCGGGCTCAATAAAATTGATTGGACGGATGCCTTAAAAGAAAGTCAACGAAATTGGATTGGAAAATCTGTTGGTACCTCGGTAGTATTTGCTTTAAAAGACAATAACGCGGTTATTGAGGTGTTCACAACACGCCCTGATACAATATTTGGTGTTTCTTTTATAACTCTAGCCCCTGAGCATGAACTGGTAGACCAAATAACCTCAGTTAATCAAAAAGTAGCAGTGGAGAAATATGTTTTAGATACAGCTAAGCGAAGTGAACGGGAGCGGATGTCTGACGTAAAAAGTATTTCAGGAGTGTTTACAGGGGCCTATGCTGAGCATCCATTTACCAAAAAGCTAATACCGGTATGGGTTGGTGATTATGTACTAGCAGGCTACGGGACTGGAGCAGTCATGGCTGTTCCCTGTGGCGACCAGAGAGATCATGATTTTGCTAAATATTTTAATCTGCCCATTCCAAATATTTTTGAAGACATTGATATTAATGAATCAGCCTTTACGGATAAAGTCAATATTATCATTTCAAACAGCGATTTCTTAAATGGGTTATCTTCAAAAGAAGCATCAGATAAAGCAATCGCTGCGTTAGAAGATCAAAGTTGTGGTTTAG
>JAQWYU010000174.1 GCA_029253805.1 Flavobacteriaceae bacterium
GAACATCAAAAAAAATTAAAGTTAATAGATAGTTTGAGTCAAGAACTAAGCCTTTCAAATAAGAAAAGTCAAAATCTTCAATCTGATTTAAATAATTCCAGTAATGATTTAATACTAACGTCAGACTCGCTCAAAAATTCAAATCTTGAAATCGATCAATTAGAAGTAAAGCTCTTAGCTTCTAAAAATGAACTTAGTTTGTTAGGTTTAGAGATAGATAATTTGGTCAAAGAAAGTTCTAATAAGACCAATTTAATTAGCGATAAAAATCTACAAATAGATAGTTTAACAAATAGGGCATTACAAGAGATTAATGAGCTTACTATAATTATTCAAGAACTCAATTCAGAGATTGCAAATTTCAAAAATGAAGTGTCAAAACTTGAATCGAATGCCAGCGAACTAACGAAAGAGAATGATAGTTTAATCACGCAATTAAAAAAAATAGAAGATAATATTCAAGTAATAAGCTCCAAAGAAACGTGGATTATAAGTAATGATGCCCCTTTTTTAAAATCTGGCTATTGGATGGATTGTAGCGAAGAAAGGAGTGTTGAAACTAGTTATATTGATTTTTGGGATGGGTATTTTTCATTCGGAGTTGAAGGAGGTTATGGGGGTACAATTTTAAGAACCTTATATAATCAAACTTCAAAAGAATTTAAGATTCAATACATAAATGACAACGATATGGCTGGGAATGGATTAAAGTATGAATTTATCCTACTTTATAATAATGGCTCTATTGTGTTTCAAGAAGAAATGTTATATCCAGATTATGATTACAATTCAATTAAATATGAAACCTATCAAAAATGTGATTAGAAAAAAAAACTAAACCATAGGCATATCTTCTTCTTTCAGTTCTGCTATTTCTAAGCCTCTTAAGTAGATTTTACTTATGTTTTTTATATTTTAATTATAAACCAATTTAATAGTAAATGAATTTTTTTTTAGGAAATAATAATAGACAAATGGACTTTGATGGTGCTGGGAGTGATAAAAACAAAAGGAAAACTAAAATCTTTCTTATTGCTGTAGCCTTCATTCTCATCTCTATGATTGTTGCTTCATTAATTTTGGGAGACTAAACCATGGGCATATCTTCTTCCTTCAGTTCAGCTATTTCTAAACCTCTTAAGTAGGTTAAACACTTATTTCTTATATTTGAGTAAACTAATTATTATGAAGAAGATATTATTTACACTCGCTTTGCTTGTTTGCTTTAGCTCCTTTGGGCAACAATTAAAAGCAATTTTAATGCTTGGAGATGAAGACCTAATTTCAGATAAACAAGATGATATTGAGTATATGGAAGAAATCCGTTTTTTCTTACATAAAAAAAATGTTCTTGTAAAAACATTTTATAACAATTTTATATGGCAAGATGTAGTTAAAGAAGCTGAAGATACAAGTATTTTTATATATCAAGGTCACGGAATTGATTGGAAGGAAAAAGGGTATGGTGGTTTTGATTTAAAAAAGAAAGTCTCTAGTGAGGATATCATTAGAGATTTAAAGCTAAAATCTAATTCTATAATTTTATTTCAATCTGTTTGTGGGGGTGCAGGTAGTTCAGCCGGAGATAATTTGGATATTGGTTTAAAAGAAGCTAAAAATAGAATAGTAAGTTATTCGTCTCCATTCTTTAAAACTGGTGCTGAAGCATATTTTTCTATAAATACTGTAGGTGGTGTTATGGATTTTCTACAAGAATTTTTTCTCAGCAAATCTGTTCAACAAATTTTTAATAATTCCATTGGAACTTTTTATGATAAAGAAATTGAAGAAGTTTTTGCTATGGATAAATATATTGGTATTGCTAGTAGAAATTGGGGGGGAACAACAACTCGAACTTCTTGGGTAAATGGGAAAAAAACTATAAAGGAAGTTCCTTCGGTTAAAAGTTACAGTATTGCATACGTTTCAAATCCAAATTATAGCATTAATAGTCTGATTAAATAAGTGCTAATTAATTCTAATCAAAGTTATCTTGTAATTTAGTTCAGCTATTTCTAAACCACGCAAGAGAGTTAAATTAACATATTATGATTTTATATATAAACTTTGAAAAATTTGTTGAATGTGTAAAATCTCATAAAGACTTGGATGCCTTCTTTGGAGGTAAATCCAGATTATTTCTAACATACCGACTTTCTGAAGAAGTTCTAATTGAAGACAACAAAATTGAAATATCAGTATTTCAGCCTCAAGGCCCGTGTCCTTCATATGTTTTTGAGAAAGATAATTTTATGGGAATGGTTTCTGTTAGTTTCAAACGAAATCCTTTAACAACTTTGAATGGCATAGTGTTTCACATACTATTTTTAATTGCTAATGTTTTTATGGCTCAACTTGCAACAGAAAGAACAATACCATTGATTATTCTTTTAATTTTTCCTTGCTTTTGGGTTGGGTTTTTTTGGCTTTACTATTTTCAAAGATATATTTTGTGCAAGAGAATTAAAAAAAACTATGAAGAACGAAATCTAAACAACAACTAAATCATAGGCATATCTTCCTCTTTCAGTTAAGCTATTTCAAGTCCTCGTAAGTAGGTTAAACTTATATTTGTTATATGAAAAAGATACTATTAATATTACTAACACTTATTTCTATCGTAAGTTACTCACAGGACTTAGGTGAAATACAAAGACATTTACTGAATTTAGTAAATGAAGAAAGAAGTGGTAGAGGTCTAAGTACTTTTGTAACGGACCCATTAATTAATAAAAGTGCAAAGATACAATCAGATTACTTAAGTACTATAATTAACTTAAAAAAAGTATCACATACAAATCCAAATTCAAAATATAGAAATGCGAGCGACAGAATTAGAGTGGGTAGTAATTTAAAATATGATGGTTCTAACGAAAATATCACAGCCTTTTTCTACGACAATAGTAAAACAGATTTAGAAATTGCAAAAGAAATTCATAATAATTTTATGAATTCAAAATACCACAGGTTAAATATCATTTCTGAATGTTTCGATGTTTTTAACGAAGGTAACCTTCCACCATTACACTATGGGCATTATGTAACATATAATAAAAAATTAAACTACATAATTGCGGTTCAAATGTTTCCTACTTTAAAATATAAATATTAATTTTTTGGTGGAGTAAAAGTGAAATAACATTCGGATAGGTATGCAACAGTAATGTCTTCGTTACCTATTTTATGTCTACGATAAATTGGAGCTCCTGAGGAGTCGGATTCTATAGTTGTTATTGGACCCGCAAAGAATATCGGTCTACCTAATCCACCAACTTACTTTCCATCGACTATGAAACCGCTATCGGTATATTTAGCATGTAAGACTCCCTTTTTAGTGAATGAATAATAAATACAAATATAGTATTAAGTCAGTGTGTAAGTGATAAGCCCCCTCCCTACAGAAACCCCACACCAAACTTGAAGCATTAGTGATAGCCCCCAACCATAGGCATATCAGCCTCCTTCAATTCAGCTATTTCTAAACATCTTTTGGATAAACTAAGATTTATTATATTTGAGTAAACTAACTTATTATGAAGAAGATACCACTTGCACTTACTTTACTTATTTCTTTTTGCTCTTTTGGACAGAACATAATATTCTCGAAAGATTATTTTGGAAAAACAGTGGTAAAAGATCAACATGGAAATATTATGGCAACTGGACAAGAAGACTATTTAGGCGCGTACGTTTGGAAGGACAAATACGGGAACACAATAAAAAAAGAAACTTTTGACTTTTTGGGTAGAAATATTTCAAAAGACGACAATGGTAATACTGTGTCCATTGGCGAAAATAATTATTTAGGAGAATATGAAGAAAAAGATCAATATGGAAATATTATAGCTACTTACAAAAAAAATTATTTGGGAGAAGTTGAAAAAAAAGATCAATATGGAAATATCATAGGCAGGTATAAATATAATTTTGATGGAAATTTAGAATATAAGGCTCAAGGAGCTACTGAATTCTCCAGTTTAAATAATAATTCCGGAGCATATGCAAATCCAAAAGCCATCATACAACAACCATATACCCCACCTCAGATAAGTGCTAAAACCTATGCTCAAATTGGTGAAGAGATTGCAAGATCCCTGACTGGATTTGGAGTTTATGTCGGGTCAAACAATGGTATAAATTTTGGATTTGATGTCTGGTTAGCTAAAAAAGCAAGTTTTGGATTTCATTACGGAAACACCAATATTAAAAACGATCAATATGGGATCGATACTCGAGAAGAGATGGCTGTTAACTTAGGGTTTTATTTAAACAAAAAGAAAAATTTGATATTCAAAACAAGTTGGGGTTACACTGATTTAGCTGTCGATTTTAATGCATACCCTGGAGTTCAGGATAACCAAACTTTTGAAGATTGGGAGATTGGATTTGATAAGTTTGCTGACAAAGGATACCAAGATTTCTATTATAAAATTGGAATTCAACTTGCATTAAGTAATAGCAATAAAGGGAGTGGATTATCTCCCGAAATATATTTTTCTAACAATGGAATTGGTTTTGGTTTAGGATATATATTTAATAAGAATAATCCAAACTACCCTTAATGAGATTTAATAAATAATAGTAATATCCTCTTACTTTAATTCATCTGTTTCTTGCTTTCAAAAGTAGGTTAAATTAAAATTTAGTATATTTCCGTAACCTAATGTCAAAAAAATGACACTCACTACAAAATTTAATTTCTTACAGAAATTTAAACAGATAAAGATTTTCATCACTGTTTTGATATCACTTTTTACAATTAACTTAAGTGCCTTAAATATAAACCCTGAGAGCAATATTAATTCGTGCTTCAAAGGCTTTAAATATTCATTGCATCAATCTAATTGTTCCGTAAATGATACTATCGACAAAAGCTCAAAATCACAAAAGGTTATTAGAGATGTTGGGAATGCAGGCAAAAAGTTATTAAAAAAAATAAAGGAACTTTTTGCAATGAAACATAAGATTCCAAAGGATTATGTTCAGGCCGATTACATACAACTAATCGCTAAAGATTCTTTATCAATTATTAAGAATAATTTAGGAATAATTCCAAAGCTTAAGTTGCTATATCCAAGAATTACTCCTTCAAAAGGGTATTTTTCTTTCCAAGTTGGTGACTATGAATACTTTAAATATGTAAAAGATATAAATATAAATGAAATTGAGTATATCAAGCTTATTTCCGACGACGGATCGGAGTGTTACATAGATAAGTTTGAGTTTATAAAAAAAGATAATATAAACCGACATTTTGCTTTTTTATTAGATCATAGTGGTTCTATGGGTAGAAAGCGAGCTTCAATTTTACAGAACTCTTTATATGAAGCTATTGAGAAAAACACATCCGTGGATCAAAACTCAACATATAATGTTTATAAGTTTTCTGAATACACTAGACGTATAGCAAAAAGTCAGAATGCAGGTAGTATAGCAGCATCAATGCTTCCTGCAAATGGTTTAAAAGGCTTTGGTGGAGGAACTGCAGTTAAAGATGCTTTAATTCACGCTATAACAGACTTAAATAATGAAAATAAAAATGACTTTAAAATCATTGTTTTATTAACAGATGGAGACTCCAACAGTGACTTACAAAAATTACCAATGGAAGAAGTCGTAAAATCAGCGACTAAAAACAATATAAATATTGTTTCTGTAGCTTTTGGAAGTTACTTAAATATTGATTATTTAAAGGATATTGCTGAATACTCTGGAGGAGACTTGTTTCACATATATAGTCCAGAAGAATTTAAAATTTTGTTTGATAATATCTTCCAAGATATTATTCTTAGCTATGATTTAGAATTTGTCCCTTGTTTATTTGGTGATGATGTTCAGTTAGAAATGAAAATTGTTAGTAACGACCTTGTTTTAAAGGGAAGGACAGTTTTTAGAACTCCTTTAACTACAGGATATACAATTGATCTTTCAATAAACTTTGACAACAATAGTGCTAATATTAGCCCAAAACATACAAGACGTTTAGAAACTATTTACAAATTGATGAAGTTCAAACCAACTTTAAAAATCTTAGTTGAAGGTCACTCGGATCGATCAGGAAGTGAAAAAATAAATATTTCTTTATCCAATAAAAGAGCTAGCTCAGTAAAAAATTTCCTAGTTGGCAAAGGAATCTCTTCTAATAGAATACAGGTTAAAGGTTATGGTTCATCCAACCCTGCTTTTGATTATGCTCCCGGAACAAATGAAAACGCGTTAAATAGAAGAATACAAATTGTAGTTTTAAGTGAGTAAAAATATATTGTAAAAAATAAAAGAAAAGGAAAACTCCCCAGACTTACTTAGGCTTAATGCTTTATTACAACCATCTAATAATATTTATATTAATATAAATGCTGGAGAACTGAATTTCTAAACCATAGACATATCCTCTTCCATCAGTTCAGCAACTTCTAAACCTCTTAAGTAGGTAAAGCTTACATTGATTATATTTGAGTAAACTAACTTATTATGAAAAAAGTATTTGCCATATTGTGTGTTTTAGGAATAGCTTATCCTTACTATTACATCTTTAAATTTATTGAAACAAATAATTGGGAATGGTCTACTTCACTATTTTTTGAACAAATTAACCAGAATTATGCAATGAGTATTTTAAATGCTGATTTAACTATTGCAGCCACATCTTTTCTTATTTATCTTATTTATAGATTAAGAGTAAAAGCAATCAGTAAAAATCAGTTTATTAAGTATTTGATTTCTTTATTTATGGTTGGCTTTTCATTAGTCCTACCATTATATCTATATGACAATTATGAAAAAAATAACTAAACCATAGGCATATCCTCTTCAGTCAGTTCAGCTATCTCAAGTCCTCTTATATATGTTAGACTGACATTTATAGATGAGTGGTGTATAGCTTTCAGTAATTTTATTTTGGAACGAAAAAGCCCCCTTTTTAGGAGGCCTCTTTTGTCTGTTGCAATTAAAAATATTTATTTCTTTTCTATTTGCTTCGAAACGACTGTCATAATTTTATTTTCATATGCAATAAAAATTGTCGCAATTAGCATAATGTACATTCCCCAGTTGAATCTCGGAATTATTCCTTCTCTTGGATTCATATCGATACTGAATCCATATCGAACGAAGAAGATTCCTGTTATGATGAGTAATATTTTTTTCGCCACATTCATATTTCTTTCATTCAAAAATGGAATGTCCTTGTCTAAAGATTTCATAACTGGACCCAAAATTAAAAAGAGTGCGCCTAGAAGAATGAAAACAGTTAATTTATCAAATAAGCCAAGAATTGGGTTACAAGTATCACATCCTCTTTTTTTAGTATAGATACTTTTTGCCGCTTCAGCTTTGGCTTCTCTCTTTTGCCCGGCATTGGCATCATCCATACGATCCCCATCTAAACTGACAGTATTGGTTAATATTTGCAATCCTGATACCGAGACGCCTACTAGGGTGTCACCATCTCTATTTACTTGCTTATTTGACCACATTGGGAGAAGGAGATAAGAAATAAGCAAAACTAGGGATGCAATAATAGCGGGTGTGGTTATTAATTTTTTGAAATTCATAGCGTTATTTATTATTTAATAATTTGGCATAATTTAACAAAATTTTTCAATTAAAATTAATCACTCTAACTTTATATAATAGGCATATCCTCCTCGGTCAGTTCAGCTATCTCAAGTCCTCTTAAATAAGTTAGACTAACATTTATAGATGAGTGGCCCATAGCTTTCTTCAGCCACTGAGGTCTATTAAAGAATTTATGAAACATCTGTATTGTTACACTTGTATCATAAAAGTATCA
>JAQWYU010000175.1 GCA_029253805.1 Flavobacteriaceae bacterium
TTAAACTCATTCGAATTGACCGCTAATAATATAGTCTTGATATTTTCTGTATTCGTGTCACTGTGTGTTGTGATATGGGCTATCGTATTGATTAAACAATTCAATGACGTCGGAAAAAGCTAGATTAATCTTATAATATTTTATCATGAGTTTAAATACAAAAGGAGTAAATACTATTTGTACTCATGAAGGTGAATTGAAAGACAACACATATAAGGGAGCTGTTTCTCCTCTATACATGTCCACATCCTATGATTTTTTAGATGTTGATTCCAAACGATATCCACGCTATTTTAATACTCCGAATCAAGTAAGTCTCTCAAAAAAAGTAGCCGCTTTAGAACATGCTGAATCAGCTATGATATTTAGTTCTGGTATGGCTGCTATATCTTCTACCTTGTTAACTTTTTTGAAGTCGGGTGATCACGCTGTTGTTCAAAATGATATATATGGTGGGACTAGAAGTTTTATCGAGTCACACTTCAAGAATTACGGAATTAATTATAGTTTTACAAAAGATTTGACTGTAGAATCTTTTGAAAATTGTATTCAAGAAAATACTAAACTAATATATCTTGAAACTCCATCTAACCCTTTGTTAAAACTTGTTGATCTTTTTGCTGTAGCAAAACTTGCTAAAAGTCAGAACATAATTACAGCTTCTGATAATACTTTCGCATCACCAATTGTACAAAACCCAATTGATTTAGGGATAGATATAGTGATGCATAGTGCAACTAAATATTTTGGAGGTCATAGTGATATCTCTGCTGGGGCTGTTGCATCCTCCGAATTAATCATGGGTAAAATATGGGATTTATCGAAAGATTTTGGTGGTAATCTAAGTGATTATACAGTTTGGTTATTGGAGAGAAGTATGAAAACTCTTGGTATCAGAGTTAAGGCACAACAAAAAAATGCAAGAAAATTAGCTAGTTTTTTAGACAAACATAGCGCAGTTCAGTCAGTTTTTTACCCCGGATTAAAATCTAATGAGTACCATAGTTTGGCAAAAATTCAAATGAAAGGTTTTGGGGCTATGATGTCATTTGAATTAGCAAATGGATATGATGCAGAAATGTTTTTGAGAGCCTTAAAGCTTATTAAGCCATCAATGAGTTTAGCTGGTGTCGAGAGTACTATGTTACTACCTTACAAAACATCTCACTCATTACTAACTGAGTCAGATCGATTATCTCAAGGTATTACAAACCAACTTATTCGTTTTTCGGTAGGAATTGAGACTAAATCTGATTTAATTCATGATATTAAACAGGCTATATCAGCTTGTAATTCTAAACGTTAAGATATGAAAATAGATATACTAGCTTTTGGCGCTCATCCTGACGATGTAGAATTGAGCTGTGGAGGTACCATACTAAAAGAAATTAATAATGGAAAAACTGTTGCTATAATTGATTTAACTAAAGGAGAGTTGGGAACTCGTGGTACGGCCCAAACCAGAGCGACTGAAGCTAGTAACGCAGCCTCTATATTAGGAGTTTCTTTTAGGGATAATTTAGGTTTTTCGGATGGTTTCATTGTAAATGATAAATCACATCAATTAGAAGTGATTAAATTAATAAGACACTATAAACCAGAAGTAGTGTTATGTAATGCTATAGATGACCGTCATATAGATCATGGAGTCGCCAGCAAGTTAGTAAGTGATTCTTGTTTTTTAAGTGGATTAGTTAAGATAGAGACTAAATTTAATGATTCTTTAGTAGCTCAGTCTCCTTGGCGACCAAAATCTATATACCATTATATTCAATGGAAACCTCTAACTCCAGACTTTGTTGTTGATATAAGTGACCATATTGATAAAAAAATGGAGTCTGTATCAGCGTACTCAAGTCAGTTTTACGATTCTAAAAGCAAAGAGCCAGATACTCCAATATCATCAAAGAATTTCATTGACAGTGTACGCTATAGGGCTGCAGACCTAGGACGACTTACTGGAACCTTGTATGCGGAGGGTTTTAATGTTGAACGTGTTCCTGCAATTGACACATTATTTGACCTTAAATAAAATACAAAAATGTTTGTATAAAATCATAAATACTATACATTTGCAATCGCATTATATAAATGTAAAATGGTGGTTGTAGCTCAGTTGGTTAGAGCATTGGTTTGTGGTACCAAGGGTCGCCGGTTCGAATCCGGTCTTCCACCCAAAAAGCAAAAGCTTCTCTAATTTTAGAGAAGCTTTTTTTGTAGCTATTATTTATTTGCTTTATTAACACGCACAGCTTCGTCTCTATTGGCTAATTCCCATGCGGTATGGAATACTAGTCTAGTTCTATTCTCAAGCAAATCGTATTGAATTTTATCTGGTGTATCTGATGCTTGATGATAATCATCATGAGTACCATTAAAATAGAATATAACTGGAATATTGTTTTTAGCAAAGTTGTAATGATCCGATCGATAATAGTAGCGATTTGGATCGTTTTCGTCATTAAAAGTATAATCTAATTCAATATTTGTATACTTTGAATTTACATCTTCTGAGAGTTCGTGTAGTTCAGTGCTTAGCTTGTCGCTGCCAATTAAATAAATATAATTGCGTTTTCCTTTGATTCTTTTAGGGTCTGTTCTCCCTATCATATCTATATTTAGGTTTGCCACAGTTTGCGATAAAGGTACAAGAGGATCATAATCCGTATAGTATTGAGAACCAAGCAACCCTTTTTCCTCGCCAGTTACGTGTAAAAAGATAATTGATCGCTTAGGACCGTTACCGTCTTTTAAAGCAGCTTTAAATGCTTCTGCGATTTCTAATATAGCAACTGTTCCTGAGCC
>JAQWYU010000176.1 GCA_029253805.1 Flavobacteriaceae bacterium
CTTTGAAGCGTAAGCAGTGTCTCGAAATGAAATACAGTCTGTTGGCATAGCATTAACTTATTGTACGTAAAAATAGTTAATTTGATAAGTAATTACTAACAAAAAGATTTACAACACCACTTCTGCATACAAATCAAAATCTGTAGCTTCAGTAACTTTAACTGTTGTGAATTCACCAGTTTTGAGGTAAGTTTTTGTTGCGTCTATTAAAACTTCATTATCCACGTCTGGAGAATCAAACTCAGTTCTTCCAACAAAGTAAGAACCCTCTTTACGATCTATTACTACTTTAAAAATCTCTCCTATTTTGGCTTGATTCAACTCCCAAGAAATTTGAGATTGAATTTCCATAATTTCATTAGCTCTTGCTAATTTTACTTTCTCTGGCACATCATCTACTAAATTAAACGCATGTGTGTTTTCTTCGTGGGAATAGGTGAAGCAGCCCAAACGTTCAAAACGCATCGCTTCTACCCAGTTTTTTAATATTTGATAATCCTCTTCTGTTTCTCCAGGATACCCCACAATTAAAGTAGTTCTGATAGTCATTTCTGGAACCACTTCTCTAAACTTTGTTAGCAATTTTGTGGTTTTTGCTTTCGTAGTTCCTCTACGCATACTTTTTAGAACTCTATCTGAAATATGTTGTAATGGAATGTCTAAATAGTTACAGATTTTAGGTTCGCGTTTCATGATGTCTAAAACATCTAAAGGGAAGCCTGTTGGAAATGCATAATGCATACGAATCCATTCCACTCCTTCAACCTTTACCAACGCTTCCAAAAGCTCTGCTAAGTTTCTTTTTTTATACAAATCTAATCCGTAGTAAGTTAAATCTTGAGCGATCAAAATCAATTCTTTAACCCCGTTAGCTACTAATTTCTCAGCTTCGGTAACAAGGTTCTCAATAGGAGTTGATTTGTGTTTACCTCTCATCAATGGAATAGCACAAAAACTACAAGGCCGATCACAACCCTCAGCAATTTTTAGATACGCATAATTCTTTGGAGTGGTTGTTAAACGTTCTCCTATGAGTTCGTGCTTATAGTCTGCACCTAAAGCCTTTAATAGCTGAGGAAGTTCGGTGGTTCCAAAATACTGATCTACGTTAGGAATTTCTTTCTGTAAATCTGGTTTGTAACGCTCACTTAAACAACCCGTCACAAATACTTTATCAACTTCACCATCTTCTTTCTTCTGCATATAATCTAAGATGGTATTTACACTTTCTTCTTTGGCATTATTAATAAAACCACAAGTGTTAATAACCACAACATTACCTTCATCTTCATGGACAACATCTTTACCACTGGCTTTAAGTTGCCCCATCAATACTTCACTATCATAGATATTCTTACTACAACCCAAGGTGACTACATTAATTTTATTCTTTTTAAGTGTTTTGGTTCTCATAAATTGCTATTAATAATGGAGGTTATTTGAAAAATGAATCTATAAATTCAAACTTGTTAAATACTTGAAGGTCTTCGACCCCTTCTCCAACTCCTATATATCTAACAGGGATTTGAAACTCATCACTAATTCCAATGACTACACCACCCTTTGCAGTACCATCTAATTTGGTAATTGCTAAAGCGGTAACTTCAGTAGCAGCTGTAAATTGCTTAGCTTGCTCAAAAGCGTTCTGTCCAGTTGAGCCGTCAAGAACCAGTAAAACTTCGTGAGGGGAATGATCAACTACTTTCTGCATAACTCGTTTTACTTTAGTTAGTTCATTCATCAAATTAACTTTGTTATGTAAACGCCCGGCGGTATCAATAATTACAACATCTGCATTTGAGTTAACTGCACTTTGCAGTGTATCAAAAGCAACAGACGCAGGATCGCTACCCATTGATTGCTTAATGATAGGAACCCCAACTCGATCTGCCCAAACTTGTAACTGATCAATAGCTGCAGCTCTAAATGTGTCCGCAGCACCAAGAACTACATTTAAACCTTGTTTTTTAAATTGATATGCTAGTTTACCTATGGTTGTAGTTTTTCCAGCTCCGTTAACACCAACAACCATAATAACATAAGGCTTGTTTGTTTCTGGGACAGAAAATACGGCTGCCTCTCCAGAACTAGTTTCAGAAAGTAAACCTGCGATTTCTTCTTTAAGAATTAAGTTTAGAGCTTCAGTCCCAACGTATTTATCTTTGGCAACCCGAGCTTCGATTCGGTCAATAACTTTAAGAGTCGTATTGACACCTACGTCGCTGGTAACTAAAACTTCCTCTAAATCATCTAATACATCCGCATCTACTTTAGATTTACCAACTACAGCTCTGCTTAACTTATCAAAAAAGGTAGAACTTGACTTCTCAAGACCTTTATCTAAAGTTGCCTTTTTATCGGATGAAAATATATTTTTAAAAAAACTCATGTGTATCCTAATTGTCTTGTAATTATGAAACCATATGATAGGTAGTATAAGGCGTCTTCAATTTTATTCTTTGAGATAAATATAAAAAACAAAAGCCGCTTTCAGTATAAGATAGCAGCTTAAAATTTTAAATGACCTGAACGTTTATTTTTTATTAATAAAATCGTTTACTTGGTCTGGGGACATGATAGATTCAACAAACATATAAGCCCCTGATTTCGGTGACTTCACCATTTTAATGGCCTTTGTAAGTCTTTTTGATCCTGTCTGTAATGATGCTACTGATTTTTTTGCCATGATTCAAATGTATTCTTAGTTAGGTTTTTCAGAATTGTGAAAATCTAATTATTTTATTTCTTTGTGAACTGTCATTCTCTTAAGAATGGGATTAAATTTTTTAATTTCCATTCTGTCCGGTGTGTTCTTTTTATTTTTTGTAGTAATGTAACGAGATGTCCCTGGCTGACCAGAAGCTTTGTGCTCCGTACACTCTAAAATTACCTGAACTCTGTTTCCTTTTTTTGCCATAATGGTATAATTTTCTTCGGCGTTTATTTAATAAATCCTTTGGCTCTTGCGTCTTTCAAGACTGCAGAAATACCTAATTTGTTGATATTTTTTAAGGCTGCAGT
>JAQWYU010000177.1 GCA_029253805.1 Flavobacteriaceae bacterium
CACATAGTTATTGCTAATGAGTACAGTTTTGAAATGTGGGATCGTCCTTTTAAGCTTATTTCAGAAGCCTACTACAAAAAGTTAAGTGATGTCAATCCCTACACAATTGAAAACGTTAGAATACGCTATTCAGCAGCTAATGATACAGAGGCATATAGTTATGGGATGGATCTACGCTTAAACGGAGAATTTGTTCCCGGGAGTGAATCCTGGTTTTCCTTTGGATACTTAAAAACTGAAGAGAACATAAACAATCAGGGCTACATTGCTCGACCATCTGATCAACGTTTGAAATTTGGGATTCTGTTTCAGGACTACATTCCTCAGTTGCCAAATATGAAAATGTACTTAAACTTAGTTTATAATACAGGAGTTCCAGGTGGATCACCAAGTTACGTAAGCCCATATACTTACCAAAATCGTTTACCAGACTATAAGAGAGCCGATGTTGGAATGTCCTATGTTATTATTGATTCTAATAAAAAAGGTATAAAAAAATGGCAAAAAAGAATTAAAGAAATGTCAATAGGTCTCGAAATATTTAACATGTTTGATGTACAAAATTCAATCACTAACACTTGGGTAAGAGATGTTTATTCAAAGCGGCAGTACTCTATACCAAATTATTTGACGCCTAGAGTTTTCAATTTTAGATTAGGGTTTCAATTTTAAGAAATTGTTTCGTTTACCAAATCTTTAAGAACAGATACAACACAGTCAAGCTCTTTTTTTGTATTGTAAACACTAAACGAAAAGCGAATTGAAGGCTTATTTAAATCATCTTTATTAAGAATTTCAGACAAAACGTGAGATCCTTTGCTGCTTCCACTTTGGCATGCACTTCCTTTTGAACATGCAATTCCTTTCAAATCCAGTTGAAAAAGAAACATTGGGGCACTTGCTGAAGAAACAGGTAAACATATATTAACAATTGTATGAGTACTATTTGTAAAATCACTGCATGCGCCATTAAACTTTACTCCTGGGATGTTAATGGTTAGTTGAGATATAAAATATGTCTTTAGGTCAGTTACATATGAATTGTCATGAACTAAATTTTTAAGAGACAGATTCAATGCTTCGTCTAATCCAACAATATCATGAATACTTTCGGTTCCAGCACGAATACCCCGTTCCTGGGTGCCACCAATAATTAAGGACTTAAGACCTGAATTTTTTCTAATAAAAGTAAATCCAATTCCTTTAGGGCCATGAAATTTGTGAGCACTCGCAACCAAAAAATCAATTGGAATTTCTTTTACATCTATTTTAAAATGACCTAAAGATTGAACGGTATCACTATGAAAAAGCGCATTATTGTCCTTACACAAAACAGATACTCTTTTAATATCTAGAATATTTCCAATTTCATTATTTATATGCATTAACGAAACCAGAGTTGAAGAACTAAATTTTAAAAGTTTTTCTAAGTGATTGTAATCTACTGAACCGTTTTCTAGAATCTTGACATAACTGATTTTAATTGAATAATCTATCTCTAATTGCTCAACAGTGTGAAGAACGGCATGATGTTCAATTTTTGATGTAATTATATGATTAATTTTTAAATCTTTAACTGAAGATTTAAGAACTAAATTATCAGCTTCAGTACCTCCAGATGTAAATATTATTTCAGATGGAGATGCATTAATATGTGAAGCTATTCTCTTTCTACAATTTTCAATAATTGATTTTGAGGAACGCCCAAAACCATGAGTCGATGAGGCATTACCATAATTTGATATTAAGACATCTGACATCTTATCAACAACTTCATCTCTTATTTTAGTAGTAGCTGCGTTATCCAAGTAAATCGAGTTCATAATTCAAATTTTTTCAAAAATAGTAAAATAAAATTATAGTCGAAATAATTCGAATTATTTAACAATTCAGTTATTTTTGTAATATAATATTTAAACTATGCGATACATTTTGGTTTTTGTTCTTACTGTTTATAATTTTTCGTGCAACGATGGAGACGTTATTTCTGTTCAATTAGATTTTGATAAAAATTTAACTCTGTGTGGTAACGAAACATCACAAAATTATATTTTATATGACACAAAAAACACTCCATTTGAGTCACTTACTCTTCTATTCAACAATAACTCACAAGTGCAATCAATATTCAATACTGAGAACTCAGGAGATATACAAACTATACCAATAAATGGAAATTCTGTTAAATTTAATTACAGAACTTACAACGCTGATCCAAATAACTATATATGTCAAGATATTCCTGATGCTAATGTTTCTGTAATAACTAATTACGAAGCTTTGAGTGGAAACGCTGTATTTACTACTACTTTTTTAGATGACGATAATGATGGAATTCCGACAGCTTTGGAATTCGATGGAGACACAGATAATGATGGAATACCTAACTACAAAGACAATGACGACGATGGAGATAATGTCCCAACTATAAATGAAAAACCTGACCCCAATGGAGATGGAGATTTAGCTGACATGCAGGACACAGATGGAGATTTAATTCCTGATTATTTAGATAACGACGATGATGGAGATGGGACATTGACAAAGTTAGAAGACGAAAATAATAATGGTAATTTATTCGACGACCTCGCTACTGGTGCAGCTGTAGCTCGATATTTAGACGATACTGTAATGACAGCATTTGAAAGCGATATTTCAAATTCTAATGAATTTAGCAGAGATTTTACAGTGAATGTTACTCTTGAAAACATAGATATATCTATTCTATCTACGGATAGTTTTTTCTTGGGTTCTTACGAATATTCTATTGATTATTAACTGATTTTTGATTGAAATATATAAACTTCCGTAGCTCCCTGACCGAACTCTTGATAATTAGCATCATAGTACTTTAATTTATCATAACGTTTAAATAAATACTCAAGTTCAATTTTTAAAATGCCTGCTCCTAACCCATGAATGAAAATTATACGTTGCCTACGTTGTTGAATTGCAGCTTCTAAATATCGTTTGGCTGTTTCTAATTGTAAATTAAGTATATCTTGATTTTCCATTCCCCTGGTATTTTTCACTAGCTGGTTTACATGTAGGTCGATAACTATTCTATCCTTGTTTCTAACTTTGGAGCTAATTTTTGGAGGAGTATATTTCTTATTTGACTCTTTTTCTATTAACACATTATTAATAGAAGTGTTAGAAAACAAAAATTGTGAACTCATTAAATTTTGTTTCATTTTCACTAATTCACTAGAATTAAAAATCAAATCAAAACCTGTGGAGGTAGCTACTGTTATATCTGAACCATCAATGTTTATAATTATTCCCGACAAATCATCGTCTAAAACTGCTACTGAGTCATTAATTTTAAATTTCATTCTTCTTCGTCGTATTCAACAAATGATTCATTTTTAGTATGATCTTCTATTCCTTTAGCAAGGTTATATAAGGAAAACATTACAAGACTTAAACCAAATATCTTGATTAAAACATGTACAAAAAAGACAAATTCTTGGAATAAAACCAAAAAAAATCCTATTAAAAAACATATTAAATAAAAAGACCTAAAAGACATATTTATATAATTTATGATTCAAAATTACAGCTTTAGAATCAATGATAATGATAATTTTTTATTACAAAAAAATTTTTTTTTTAACGTTTTTAAAATCAAGACTATTTGTGGACACTAATCGTTGGGATTTTAGTGTAACGGGCTCTGAAAATGTCTCAAGGGTTTCATTTGACGATATTGAACACTCTATAGAGGATATATCAAATAGAATAATCGGCGGTTGGAAGTCATCCCCACCACATAATGAAGCGCTGTTAAGTAAATTTTCAAATGTAGGTGCAGTTAGTTGTGGTGATGGTACAAAATTAAACAATGGTAGTATCGTAAGAAGAAAATACTCGACTTTCGTTGTTTGGATTAAACCTATTCAATAGCAATAGGAACACAAGGGTCAAATGAGCCTATTGATGCACTTGTTGATGGTGACACATCACGAGCTCCTACACCAAAAGGTTCCTCAGGTCCGTACACTATTCTCTTTGTATTTTCACCATCTATTTCTTCATCAATTTAAGCAGATACCATAGGGGCCTTTACGTGATATTAATTCCCTGGTCGTCCGTTTCTATTCGGCCTTAGTAATACACCTTAAGTTCTTTTAATAGTTATACATACCTTTCCGTTTTTTCTAATAACTAATATCCCTTGTTGACCTGTGTCTCTAATCGAATAAAAAAAATTAATGATGCCACACAAAATCCCGATGATTACGAAATAAAACTTCAATGCTACGAATACATCAAATAATAGCATTAATTATCTTAATAATCAATTTGCTATACCTTAATTATAATGTATTACTTATATTTTAATGAAGACTTGATTATATATTCCAAGAGTTCCTAAAAGTTATGAAATAAATTTAGAAAAAAATTAAAATAAATATTTACTACCCCATTAATTTAAAAAAAAGGGATTTGTGTTATTATATAATTTTAAAGTCAAATGAAGATTAACGTTTCGTTAGTAATAATATGTTTGATTATTAGTTAATTTTACAACAACTAACAATGGATTATATGATTTTCAACAAAGCTCCAGAAGCATATTTAATTAACGACTTAATCAAACAAACTAAATATTTAGTAAATGGCGAGTTGAAAGAATGGACGGGAAAAATGACTAATGTGTACTCTACCATTTCGTCAACCGAAAATTACCAACCAACACTACTTGGAAGCGTTCCTGAACTCACAAAAGACCAAGCCCTTGAAGCGTTAAATGCAGCATCAAATGCGTACAATAATGGTCAAGGGATATGGCCAACAATGAAAGTTGGAGATCGAATTTCATGTATGGAAAAATTTGCTAATCAAATGAAAACCAAACGTGCTACTGTTGTGAAATATCTCATGTGGGAAATTGGTAAAAACCTAGCTGATTCAGAAAAAGAATTTGATAGAACCGTTGATTATATTTATGATACAATAGATGACTACAAACAATTGGATCGTAATTCAGCAAAATTTGAAAAAAATTCAGGAGTTCATGCACACATACGTAGAGGACCCATCGGTGTCGTTTTATGTTTGGGCCCGTATAACTACCCCTTAAACGAAACATTTGCTTTACTCATACCTGCATTGATTATGGGAAACACTGCTGTGTTTAAACCAGCTAAGCTTGGTGTTTTATTATTATCTCCCCTAATGGAAGCTTTTCAAAACAGTTTTCCAAATGGAGTTGTAAACGTTTTATACGGACGTGGACGTGTTCTTGCTACTCCAATTATGGAAACAGGAAAAATAGACGTCCTTGCTTTAATAGGGCACAGTAGTTCAGCTAATGCATTACAAAATAGCCATCCAAAAAGTAACCGTTTAAGATCAGTTCTAGGGTTAGAAGCGAAAAACCCAGGTATTATACTACCAGACGCAGATCTAAATCTTGCTGTAGACGAATGTATAGCTGGTACGTTATCATTTAATGGACAACGATGTACAGCTCTCAAAATATTATATGTTCACGAAAGTATTTCAGAAGATTTTAACAAGCGTTTTTGTGAAAAAGTAGATTCATTAAAGTTTGGAAATCCATGGGAAGATGGTGTGAAGTTAACGCCTCTTCCAGAACCAAACAAACCAGCGTATATCAAAGCTTTGATTGAAGACGCTCAAAGTAAAGGAGCAAAAATATTAAATTCTAAAGGAGGAAAGGTTACTGATAATTATATATATCCAGCAGTGATTTCAAATGTAAATAAAACAATGAACCTATATGCTGAAGAGCAATTTGGACCTGTAATTCCGATAATTACATTTACAGATGTTCAACAAGTGTTGGATGATATGGCAGAATCAAATTACGGACAACAAGTAAGTATATTTGGCGAAAAAGTAAACACATTAGCTCCTTTGATTGATGTCTTAGTAAACCTAGTTTGTAGAGTCAACTTAAACAGTTCCTGCCAACGGGGTCCGGATGTATTTCCTTTTACCGGTAGAAAAGATTCAGCTTTTAGCACCTTGAGTGTTAGAGACGCATTACGATCTTTTTCTATAAGAACTTTTGTGGCATCTAAAGAGAACAGTGCAAATAACTCTATTTTAAAAGATCTTTTAGAGTCAAAAAAATCAAACTTTATAAGTACAGAATATTTGCTTTAATGCTCAATTTCATATAATACTAACTGACCACTTTTTCTAATGGTTCGTTTCATATGTATTGAAATATTAAAAAATTAACTTTTCTCAAAATCTTTTAATGTCCTAATAATAATATCTATACAATCTAAAAGTTGTGCTTCAGACATTACTAATGGCGGCGCAAAACGTATAATATTTCCATGTGTTGGTTTTGCTAACAAACCATTATCTCTTAGTTTTAAACAAATATTCCATGCAGTATCACTCTCTTCGTGATCATTAATCAAAATCGCATTTAGAAGTCCTTTACCCCTCACTGATTTCACAATGGTACTAGCTTCTATATACGTATTTAAACTAGCTCTGAACAAATTCCCTAAACGATAAGCATTTTCTGTTAAATCTTCTTCTTTAACCGCTTTTAATGCGGCCATTGCGACAGCTGCAGCTATTGGATTTCCTCCAAAAGTACTTCCATGTGATCCTGGAGTAATTACATTCATTATGGAATCATTAGCTAAAACAGCAGACACTGGATATACACCTCCGCTTAATGCTTTTCCAAGAATTAGAATATTTGGCTTAACCTCAGGAGTTCCAGAACAGTCTTTCTTTTCACAACTACAATTTCCACAGGTTGCTAATAAGCGTCCTGTTCGTGCGATTCCAGTTTGAACTTCATCTGCTATAAATAAAACATTATGAGCTTCACACAAAGCTTTTGCTTTGGCTAAATAGCCTTCTGAAGGAACATAAACACCCGCTTCACCTTGAATTGGTTCCACTAAAAACGCTGCGATAGTTGAATTGTTGTTTAGAGTTTCTTCTAAAGCAGCTGAATCATCATAAGGGATTTTGATAAAACCGCCTGTGAAAGGACCAAAGCTATCACGAGCAATAGGATCATTTGAAAAGGAAATTATAGTAGTTGTTCGACCGTGAAAATTATTTTCACACACGATTATTTGTGCTTCATTTTGAGGAATACCCTTTACTTCATAGGCCCATTTTCGGGCAATTTTTAGAGCAGTTTCAACTGCTTCTGCTCCAGTATTCATTGGAAGTACTTTGTCAAACCCAAAATAATTAGTGACATATTTTTCGTATAAACCTAACTTATCATTATGAAAAGCACGGGAAGTTAACGTGAGATTTTGTGATTGCTCAATCATAGCGTTAACAATACTTGGATGACAGTGCCCTTGATTTACAGATGAGTAAGCAGATAAAAAATCATAATATCGATTTCCTTCAACATCCCATACAAATACACCTTCGCCTTTAGATAGAACGACTGGTAACGGATGGTAATTATGAGCCCCATGTTTGTACTCTAATTTAATTGCTTCTTGTGATGTAATATTATTTAAAACAGCCATTTTTAATATTTATAAATTTTTAAAACAACCATTCCTTATCTACCTTTATTCTTTCGAAGAGTCCGAAAATTCAGCGTGGGAAAGAAATCATCCCTAATAATTGCAATTTATGAAATATAATTCATATCATATAACTCAATTTTATAACAATTTTTCGTGTACGTTCATTTCTTTTATTAATATTGCAGATAACTGTTAGGATATAATAAAATGCCAAAAAGAGAACGAAATAAATTTGTAAAAAAAGGACAGATATTAGAGTTAAAAATTGAAGACTATGCTTTTGGCGGAAAAGGAATTGCTAGAATTCGATCTGAAGAGGGCGAATTTGTTGTATTTATTCCCAACACCATTCCTGGGCAAACAGTAAAGGCTAAAGTAAAAAAATCAAGTAAAAAGTATGCGGAATGCAGCTTGATTGATGTCATAGAGAGTTCACCCAGCGAAGTTGAAGTTCCATTTCAAGATATACCCGGCGCGCC
>JAQWYU010000178.1 GCA_029253805.1 Flavobacteriaceae bacterium
CTTATAGTTCTGGCTGGTTATTTATGGAAGTTTCCAACATACTTGTTAAAAAAGTATCAGAATAAAGTAATAAATCTCCATCCTTCATTATTGCCAAAATACGGAGGTAAGGGAATGTATGGTACAAATGTGCACAAGGCCGTGGTCCTTAATAAAGAAGTAGAGTCTGGTATTACAATTCACTATGTTAATGAGCATTATGATCAAGGAGCAATTATTTTTCAAGCAAAATGCCAAATATTAGAGTCTGATACTTTCAGCGATGTAGCGGATAAAATTCGCAAATTAGAGCTACACCATTTGCCAGCAGTTGTTAGTAAAATAATTTACAAAGATGGCTAAATCCAAAAAAAAATATTACGCCGTTTGGAAAGGTCACAGAACCGGCGTTTTTGAAAGTTGGAGCGAATGTAAAGCTCAAATATCAAATTATCACGGAGCTCAGTACAAATCTTTTTTAACTTTTGAGCTAGCTAAAGCAGCCTTTATGGGGACCTATTTGGATTATGTTGGCAAAAACAAGGCTTCAAAGCCTTTGTCAGAATCTCACAAAAGGCTAATTGGGTTGCCAAACCTTAACTCTATTTCTGTGGACGCTGCCTCAAGCGGAAATCCCGGGAAAATGGAATATAGAGGTGTTGACACTGAGTCTCAAAAACAATTATTTCACAAGGGTCCTTTCCAGGAAGGCACAAATAATATTGGTGAGTTTTTAGCGCTTGTGCATGGACTGGCACTTTTAAAGCAAAAAAAGAGTAATCGACTTATTTATACTGACTCCAGGACAGCAATCAGTTGGGTTAAAAAAAAACATTGTAACACTAAGTTAGCGCGAAACCCCAACAATGCAGCTATGTTTCAGCTTGTAGATAGAGCTGTTTTATGGTTAAAAAGCAATACTTATACCACTACGATTGTTAAATGGGAAACAAAGATCTGGGGTGAAATCCCTGCAGATTTTGGACGCAAATAATTTGTACAATTACAGCCCGCGAATTAGTATTATAAAAAAGAAAAATACGTAACTTTGTTTATTAATTCTATAGATTCAGATGAGTAAGTTGTTAATCGTTGGTACAGTTGCATTTGACGCTGTTGAGACACCTTTTGGAAAAACAAATAAAATACTTGGGGGGTCCGCTTCATATATTGCTCTTTCAGCCTCCCAATTTAATACTACTAGCGCCATCGTTTCTGTGGTAGGAGGCGATTTTCCGGAGGATCATTTAAACCTCTTTTCCAAGAAAGGTGTAGATATTTCTAGTATTGAAATTATTAAGGAAGGGAAAACGTTTTTCTGGAGTGGACGATATCATAACAACATGAATAGTCGTGATACTTTAGTTACAGAGCTTAATGTTTTAGAAAATTTTAAGCCAATAGTTTCTAACAAATTTAAAGACGCAGATATTTTAGTTTTAGGTAATTTACATCCAATTGTCCAATTGAGTGTTTTAGACCAAATGAACAGTTCGTCAACATTTGTTATTCTCGACACAATGAATTTCTGGATGGATAATGCACTTGGTGATCTTATGGACGTCATCAAGCGTGTTGATGTTATTACAATTAATGACGAAGAGGCACGGCAATTAACAGGAGAGCACTCATTAGTCTCTGCTGCTAAGAAAATTCACTCCATGGGTCCCGAATACGTCGTGATTAAAAAGGGTGAGCACGGAGCCCTGCTGTTTAATAACGACAATATGTTTTCAGCACCAGCACTACCGCTAGAATCTGTTTTTGATCCTACCGGAGCTGGAGACACATTTGCTGGTGGATTTGCTGGATTTTTGTCAGAATCTCAAAAAATTAACTTTGAAAGCATGAAAAATGCAGTTATTTACGGCTCAACACTTGCATCGTTTTGCGTAGAGAAATTTGGTACTGAACGCCTTAAATCTCTTAAATCTGATGAAATCGGACGTCGACTGATTGCTTTCAAAAAGTTGACACAATTTGAAATTAAATAAATAGTATCAAAAGCGCGCCTAATTCAGGCGCGTTTTTAGTAAAAACAAGTTATACCAAAAACGACAGTATGAGTGATGCAATACAACACGAATGCGGAATTGCCCACATTAGATTATTAAAACCTCTAGACTTTTACAAAAAAAAGTATGGTACTGCTTTTTATGGGATCAATAAAATGTATCTCATTATGGAGAAACAGCATAATCGTGGACAAGACGGTGCTGGATTTGCTAGTATTAAATTAGACATGCAGCCTGGCGAACGGTATATTAGCCGAGTAAGATCAATAAAACAACAACCGATCCAAGATATTTTCGATCAAATAAATACTCGTATAAATGATTTATTAACCAAAAACCCAGACATAGCTAATGATGTCAAAGCTCAAAAGAAAAATGTACCTTATCTTGGGGAGTTAATGTTGGGGCACGTCCGATACGGGACTTTTGGAAAAAACAGTGTAGAAAGTGTTCATCCTTTTTTGAGACAAAATAATTGGATGCATCGAAATTTAATTTTAGCAGGAAACTTCAACATGACTAATGTGAAGTCACTTTTTAAAAACCTTGTCGAAATAGGACAACACCCCAAAGATTATACAGATACGATCACTATTATGGAAAAAATAGGTCATTTTTTAGATGATTCCGTGTCAAAGCTATATAAGAAACTGAAAAAAGAAGGTTATACAAAAATGCAATGTTCGCCTTTAATAGCTGAAAGACTTAATTTAAAAAAAATATTGTCGAAAGCTGCAAAAAATTGGGACGGAGGTTATGCAATGGCTGGGCTTTTGGGACATGGAGATTCATTTGTACTTAGAGATCCATCTGGGATTCGTCCAGCGTACTATTACAAAGATGAAGAAGTCGTTGTAGTAGCTTCAGAGCGCCCTGCTATTCAAACAGCCTTTAATGTTAATTTCGAGGACGTTCACGAATTACCTCCTGGTTGTGCGATTATCACTAAAAAATCAGGTGAAACATCAATTAATCAAATCCTTAAGCCCTTAAAGCGCCTTGCTTGTTCTTTTGAAAGAATATATTTTTCAAGGGGAAGTGATTCAGAAATTTATCAAGAACGAAAGTTGTTAGGAAAACTCATTGTCCCTGAGGTTTTAAAACACATTAACTATGATATCAGAAATACAGTATTTTCTTATATCCCCAATACAGCCGAAACTTCATTTTTTGGAATGATAGAAAGAGTAGAGGAGTACCTAAATAAAAGGAAAACAGATCAAATTTTAAAGGGAACTAGGACACTATCTGCTAATAAAGTTACACAAATTCTTTCTGAACGTACGCGAATTGAGAAAATAGCAATTAAGGATGTCAAGCTCAGAACATTCATTACTGAGGACAGCAGTCGGGATGATTTGGTAGCTCACGTATATGATGTTACTTACGGTGTTATAAAACCTCAAGATAATCTAGTAATTATTGATGACAGTATTGTTCGGGGAACGACCTTAAAGAAAAGTATTATCAAAATGATGGATAGGCTTTCTCCAAAACAGATTATAGTTGTGTCGTCTGCACCACAAATAAGATACCCAGATTGTTATGGAATTGACATGGCTAATTTAGATGGTTTGATAGCATTCAAGGCAGCGCTATCGTTACTAAAAAATACTAATGCTTATCACATTGTAGAAAACATATATTCCAGATGTAAATCTCAGGAAGATCTTCCAGATAACGAGGTTGAAAACTTTGTAAAAGAAATATACGCTCCTTTTAAGCCCCAACAAATTTCTGATAAAATAGCAGAACTTTTGACTGATGAAACTATAAATGCAAACGTCAAAATTATTTTTCAACCTATTGAAAATTTACATTTAGCATGTCCTAATAACTTAGGAGATTGGTATTTTACAGGAAATTACCCAACCCCAGGAGGGAATAGGGTCGTCAACAAAGCATTTATTAATTTTTTCGAAGGAAATAAAGAAAGGGCATATTAGGAGCACAACAGTTTATCTAATAAAAAAGCATATTATCTAATTTTTTGAAAGCGTGTACGTTAAACTATTATATTTGAATTACCATGTTGTACTAATAACATGGTAGATTTGGGGCAAAAAAGGTGAACTTCGTTCACCTTTTTTATTTACTTTATTATAATCACTTACCAGCTAAAAACCTTTTTTCAACCTCTCCCCAGTTGATAACACTAAAGAAAGCTTCAATATAGTCAGGACGTCGATTTTGGTAGTTTAGGTAGTATGCATGTTCCCATACATCTAAACCTAAAATAGGTGTTCCGCCACATGATACTCCTGGCATTAATGGATTATCTTGGTTTGGAGTTGAGCACACTTTAACCTTACCTCCTTTGTGAACGCATAACCACGCCCATCCAGACCCAAATTGTGTAGCCGCAGCTTTACTAAAAGCTGATTTAAAGTTTTCAAATGAACCGAAAGCTTGAAGGATTGACTCCTTAAGCTCACCAGATAATTCTTTTTTATCTTGAGGATTCATAATACTCCAGAAAAGAGAATGGTTATAAAACCCTCCGCCGTTATTTCGAACAACTTTGTTTTCCATGTCTAGGTTTTCAAGGATGCTTTCTATAGACTTAGTTTCTAGTTCAGTTCCTGCAATTGCTGCATTTAAATTATTTGTATATCCGTTGTGATGTTTAGAGTGATGGATTTCCATTGTTCTTGTATCAATATGAGGCTCAAGGGCATCATAAGAATAGTTTAGTTGAGGTAGTTCAAAAGCCATAAGATTTTTTTTAATTGTTATTTTCAAATTTACGACAATCATATAAAATTTACGTAGATATATAATTAAGATTGTTTATTTTGGTATAAATTTTATTTAGTGGCCGGCTCAATATTTAATATCTACAACGCATCTGCAGGAAGTGGGAAGACATTTACCTTAGTTAAAGAGTATTTAAAAATTATTTTGAGTTCAAAAGAGTTTTTACCTCATCGCCATGTTTTAGCCATTACATTTACAAATAAGGCTGTAGACGAAATGAAAACTCGTATAATAGATGCACTTATAGATTTTGCATCTTCTGATATCCTAGACAAAAAAAACAATTTGTTTTGTCAAGTTGTTGACGAATTAAAAAGCTCTCCTTACGAAGTCCATATAAAATCTAAGAATTTGCTACACAAGGTTTTGCATAACTATGCTGCATTTGATATCTCAACTATTGATAAGTTTACTCAGAAAATAATTCGGACCTTTGCATTTGATCTAAGACTGCCTTTAAATTTTGAAGTAGAACTTGACACGGATTACATATTACACAAAGCAGTTAGCCGCTTATTGTCAAAAGCTGGAAAAGACAAGGTTCTTACAAAAACTTTAGTTGAATTTGCTCTGGATAAAGCTGACAATGATAAGAGTTGGAATATAGCTTTAGACTTAGCTAAAACAGCAAAGCTTTTAGTTAAAGAAACTGATGTTAGTTTTTTACAAGACCTTGCAAAACATTCTCTTACTGATTTTCAGGCTTTTAAGAAGTCTCTCACAAAAAAAATTAAGTTTGAGGAAACACAAATTATAAATTTATCAAAACAAGTGTTAGACTTGATATTATCTAATGGAATTGAGTTTTCTGACTTTAGCCGAAGTT
>JAQWYU010000179.1 GCA_029253805.1 Flavobacteriaceae bacterium
ATTATAAAAGTCAATCATTTTCAAAAGATAATTTACCCCTAAAGCCGGATTTTCAATCCATTGATTCTTGGGCAGTTCACCCAAATAAAAAAGTTGATGTTTTAGCTGATTTTGAACAAAATGAACCTAAACTTGAAGTAGATATATTTTTCATCTACCCAACTCTGCATTCACAGAGTAAAGATCTTTCATGGAATTCAGATATTTACAAAGAAGAAACAAGAAATCTAGTCCTAGAATCTTCAGTCAAATACCAATCATCAGCGTGGTTTTCTACTGGGAAATTATATGTACCATATTATAGACAAGCTCACCTAAGAGTTTTCGGTCCTGAATTTTGGAATAACGGAGGAGAAAAGGCTTACGAACTTGCTTACCAAGACTTAAAACAAGCATTTTTAATTTTTTTAGAAAAGTATAATAACAATAGACCCATAATAATTGCTGGACACAGTCAAGGAGCTGGCCATGCCAAAAGACTCTTGAAGGAGTTTTTTGATGAAAAACCTTTGCAAAATAAATTAATTGCTGCCTATTTAATTGGCACCAGAGTAATGAAAGATGAATTTAGCAGTATAAAGCATATGACAAATGAATCTGAGACTGGTGGGTTTGTAACATGGAATTCCTATCGATTAATGTCTAAAGCCAAAGAAAGAAAAGCTATTTACACAATAAGTAAGGAATGGATTAAAGGCTCAGTTTGTTCCAATCCTGTAACTTGGGACAAGAAAAAATCAAGTACATATAATGATCACAAGGGATTTCTTTATCTAAACAAAAAAGTATACCCAAAAACTGTAAAAATTGAAAGTATTGATGACAAATTACTTATAAGAACTCCAAAAGTTGGTCTTTTTAAAAGTATGCTAATCTCGACAGTTAAAGATTATCACAAGGCAGATATAAACTTGTTCTGGGAAGATATTAGAGTCAATTCTCGAGTAAGATCAGAATCTTATCTTAAAAACTAATTTCTTCACTACTTAGGAGCATAACGATCTAAAGCTGAATCCAATACATCAGCCCTGTCAAACGACATTGTTTTTGTTTTGAAATCCAAATACATTTCCATTTGGTCGGAATAGTGTGGACTTTCGGGCCTCGAGGAGCTACCATAAGAAATAGCCGATTCGTAGTATGTTTTGTTTGGAGTAAAACGCACCAATCCTATGTAAGACTCGCCGTGTGTAATTTTAATTTTACCATCTTTATAATCCTCCCCTCTCATCGCAGTGACTACATCGGGAAGTCCAAAAGCTGCCAGCTCTTTGTCCCCTCTCACAAGCTTTTGAAACTCACCTAGCCTGACTCTTTCACTTTTAAAATGAGTTGTCATATAAGATTTGGTTACTTTCAGAGCCTCAAATAAAGCCTTGTGAGTGAACACTCGATCTTCTGGCAATTCATAATAAAAGGGAGTTAAATTATAATATAATATAGCATAGGCGCCAGCTCCATAGGACTCAACATTTGTAACCCGATCCCAATTATGTATATCTGTTAACAATGCAGCAACTTCTGGATAATCATCAACATTCATTTCAAACAAAGGATTTAAATCCATGTAGTTATAACTTAACGGGCTAGGTAGTTGGTGATCGTATTTAATAGTCTTAAAGCGTTCATAGTCTATTTGATCTTTTTCTTCTAATAGCTGTAACAATCGCGTAGAGCGATTGTTGTCGTAAGTTTCAAAATTCATTTCAGATGCAAAGTTTTCAACTTTAGGATTATCATCACTTCCAGAAGACTTAAAAGGACTGTGATTAGCATTGTAAACAAAGCCTGATTTAGGACTCACTACTTGAGGAAGATCCTTGACATTATAATAACTATCCCAAAGCGTTTTTCTGGTATTACCTGGAACAACATCCCTCCAGTTGTAACCCTTATTTCTTATTGGAATTTTACCATTTGAAATATAAAATATAGTGTCGTTTCTATCAGCATATCCAATATTGTAACCAGGAAGTGCTTTCATTTCTAGAGCTTTGTAAAACTCTGAAAAATTTGTTGCTTTGTTCATACGCCACCATTGTTCGACTGCATTAATATTGAAAGTACTTGGTGTTCTTACTGAATAATAACCTGTCTTATTTTTTAAAGTTGGTCCGTAAATACTACGATAGAATTTTTTCTTAATTGGAATATTGAACCCTAATACCTTGATGAAAACTTTAGCTTTAAATTTTTCTAATTTATGCAACTCTCCATCAACCATATAAATATCTTTTTGTTTGGGATGCATTTCAAGACCATAAATGTCGGCTTTATCGGGGTAATTAACTGTATGAGTCCAACCTAAGTATTCATTTGCTCCAGTAAAAATACATGGTGAGCCAGGAAATGTAGCCCCTATAATGTTAGTCCCTTCATCGCTAATAAGATGTGCCTCATACCAAGATGTAGGTCCTTCTAAGGGTTGATGGGTGTTTATCGCTAAAAGAGTTTCATCAGAACCCGTTTTAGATCGGCTAACAGCTAACAAGTTAGAACCTTTAGTGTCTTGATTAATCTCATAAGGCCAAGAGAGCTCATCCGCTACAATTCCACCAACTAGATCAGCTGCTCCGTTAGAAATAAATAATTGCAGCTGAGTATAGCGAAGTAATTTCTTCGGGGTTATTGGAAATAAAGAACTTTCTAGGATTTCTTCAGGATATTTATCAGCGTAAGCATTTAAACCGCCAGTAAAGCCATAAAGTAATTCGATAAATTTTGGGTCAAGTGTATGGAACTGATCGTTGACTATTTTTTCAGATTGAATCAGTTGTACTAAAAAATCTGCAGATGCTCCTTCTAATCCTTTGAGCTTACTTAACGAACCATTACCAGCAAGGTAGGCTTGTTGAATTGTCTTGAAATTATCCTCCGCTTGAGCCCAACCGAATCCATATGCAACTTCTGCGTCTGTAGATGCGTAAATGTGAGGCACTCCATAAGAGTCCCTGACAATTTCAATATTATCAGGACTAATTTGAGAACTAATTTTAATGCTAAAAAAAAATAATAAAACAAAAATATGTTTAATTTTCATAAGGCTTTGAAATAAATAATGAAAAAATAATTGTCTTTAATTTGAATCAGTTCATAGTTTAAGTCTAATCGTGAATAATGGCTGAATTAAATACTTTAACAATAATTTACTATATTTAAACTTATTAAGATATTTGAAGTCAAATATACCAATCACTCAAAGTAATTTTAACTAATTAACATTTAATTATACTAAGTTTTAAACTCTAAATTATTTGGACACCAAAATATAAAAGTTTTTGCCGTCATTAAATCCATACGAAAATCCCTTAGGGTACAGAAAAGCTAAACATCTGTTAAGGAGAACTTGCTTTAATTACTCAAAAACCACTGTTGATTATTTTGCTACTTTAACACCACAAGACGCAGTTAATGAATTATCCAATGAACCAGTTCTATTTTGGGAACACCCATATGACCCGGTTGTCAACTCAGATACTGGAGTACCTGATGGATTTTGGATGCATACAGAAAATACAACTCCTGAAGACTTTACCACGGGGCACTTTCGAAAAAAAGCCATTATTTCAGGATGGTGGTGGTATAATGCACAAAAACAAAATAGTTTAAAACATAAACTTGTTTTCTTTCTTCACAGCTGTTTTACTTTGTCTAAACATGATGGAGTACCAAAGTCTTCATACTTTTATGACTATTTGAGGCTATTAGACTTCTACGCATATGATCTTAAAACACTAGCCAAGAAAATTACTTTTGATAATTCGATTTTGTATTATCTTGATAACAACACAAATAATAAAAATAATCCAAACGAAAATTATGCTCGTGAATTTTTAGAATTATTTACAATTTTGAAAGGTGAACAAATTGGAGAAGGGAATTATACAACCTACACAGAAAGTGATGTTCAAAATGCAGCAAAAGTTTTTTCTGGAATAAAAAATAAACCACTTAGAGATAATCTTGACCCTGATTCCCAAATCCCAATGGGATATGTAAATACAGCACAACATGATATTCAGGATAAAACATTTTCAGAAGCATTTGATAATCAAACAATTTCAGGACAATCTACTCAGCAAGGAGTTATTCAGGAAGTAGATGACTTTGTTGAAATGATTTTCTCTCAACATGCAACAGCAATATCATACTGTAGAAAATTGTATCGATTTTATGTAAAAAGTGAATGGGACGAAGATGTAGAAAATGATATCATAATCCCCTTATCTAATCAGTTAATTGCTAATAATTTTAACTTACTTGAGATTCTAGAAACTATATTGATGTCTCAACATTTTTATGATGAAGATTCAAACGATAATTCTGATCAGATTATTGGTAGCATTGTAAAAAGTCCAATCCAACTAATTAGCGAAACTATTAATTTACTGAACATATCTTTCCCAAATCCAGAGGCCAGCGCCAACAATCCTCCAGACTCTTTTAACGATGATCTTCTAAATTTTAAAAGATTTTATTACAATTTCGCATATTTATCTTTTTTCACAAGTACTGCACTTAGGCCATTTTCACCTGATACTGTAGCCGGATACCCAGCTATGTATCAATCACCAAGTTTTGATAGAAACTGGTTTACTTCTAATACCATTATAGGACGTTATAAATTAATCGAATGTTTTATAACGGGTCAGAACAGAATTAATAATACTGGAGCTAACATCAGAATTCAATTTGACAGTGTTGAATACGTGGAGAATTCTGGTAATTTTAGTGCAATAAATAATGCCATCACTTTAGTTCAAGAAATCGCTGATCTGATTTACTGTGAGTCAATTAATTCTAGTAGAGTTAATTATTTTGTATCAATTTTGACCGATGGATTAGAAGCATACTATTGGAGCTCAGCATGGACCGATTACCTGCAGACTGGTAATCAAGTTCAAGTTAAAACACGCCTTGACTCCCTATTTACTGGAATGTTAAACGCAGCTGAATTTCAACTAATGTAATCTTTAAAAAATGAAAAGACGCCAATTCATAAAACTTACTTCAACAGCTTCGGCTGCTAGCATGCTCCCCTTCGAATTAAAGGCATCAATGAAATTGGTCAACTCGTTTTATAATTGTGATTTATCCAACAGAAAATTAATTTTGGTAGAACTAAACGGCGGTAATGACGGACTGAATACGGTAATTCCTATAAATGGATACATTGATTACCAAACTCTAAGGCCAAATATTCACATACCATCTTCAGTATATCTTCCATTAAATGACATTGACTCAAGTCTTACAGGAACTAATCAGGATATTGCACTTCATCCACAACTTACTGGTTTTTACAATTTATATGCGCAAGACCAGCTACGTATTATTCAGTCTGTTGGATATCCTTCTCAAAATAAAAGTCATTTTGGATCTCAAGATATTTATGCTACTGGAAATGATGGTAACAATTGGATAAACGGAGACCAAAGCGGATGGATTGGAAGATTTATGGAACATAACTATGCCGACAGTATTCCTACGGCCTATCCATTAGGAATTCAAGTTGGATCAAATACAACATCTTTGGGTTTCCATGGCGAAACTGAACACGGATTGGCTTTAAATCTAAGTGGTCAGGATTCTGAAAATTTTTATTCTGTACTAAGTGGATTAGCTGGAGAACCTCCAAATAATATTCCTAGTTCTGACTATGGATCTGAGTTACAATACATCATAGATACTGATATTTTATCCAATCAATATTCTCAAGTAATATCAACTGCTTTTAACAACGGAGCTAACAGTAACACAGCTAATTACCCCGACACTAATTTAGCAGACCAACTAAAAACAGTTGCTCGTTTGATAAGAGGAGGAATTGAAACTAAGGTATTTATGGTAAAGCTTGGTGGATTTGACACTCATAATAATCAAAATCAATCAAGTGGAGATATACAGGGAACACATAGTGAGTTAATGAATATATTATCAGGTGCAATTGAGTCCTTCATGATCGATTTAAATTCGGATAACTTGGCAGATGACGTACTAGGAATTACATTCTCAGAATTTGGTCGTAAGGCTAAAGAAAATGGAAGCTTAGGAACTGATCATGGAGAAGTAGCTCCGATGTTTGCTTTTGGTAAACCTGTTAAAAGCGGAGTTTCTGGAATTAATGTGGATCTTACAGAAGCAGTTCAAACTAATAATTATCAAGTACATACAATCCAGCATGATTATCGAGCTACGTTTGCAACCATAATGCAGGACTTCCTTGGAGCGCCAAATAGTGTTATTGACTCAACATTCCTTGAAAACATTTCAAACGAAAGTTTTGTAAGCTCTAAAATAACAGATTTAATTAAAGTAAATTATACAGTACCAGAGGACTGTTATGCCGAGTCACTGTCAGTTTCTCAAAATGAAATTGATAATTGGACTATATACCCTAACCCATTCAAAACATCTTTTTTTATTATCGCTAAGAATCAAATTGGAAAGACCAACTTTGAATTAAGAAATCAGTTATCACAAATTGTTCTCAAAGGGAATCTAGTGTTTGCTAATGGAAAAGCAAGAGTAGATGCAACAACGATACAAAATGGCATGTATTACTTAATTCTAAAAAACAAAGTAGAAACTGGTAGCTATAAAATTATAAAATACTAGCATCTCTAAAATAGAAAAATCAAAAATTGAGACAGAAGATTATCTACGTCTCATTCGGTTATTACGAAATTCTACCATTTTGTTATTTATAATTGTTCGATACTCTAATTTAGTAACTTCTTTGCCTTTAGACGGAGCTTCAATCTCAATAATTTCATCAGGATTAAGTACTAACTTAGAACATAGCATTGTAGTATTATCTGCACTTACTTCTAAAATTAACCCTGGAAGCCCCCAGTACTCAAGAGGTCCGTGTCGAACTGGAACTTGCG
>JAQWYU010000180.1 GCA_029253805.1 Flavobacteriaceae bacterium
TAAATTAGCTTTTGGGAGGCGTGATCTAATAAAAGGCCAAATACCTTTTTTTAAATAACTTACTGCATCTAAATTAGGTGAATGTAAAAAATTACCAATTGATACAAAATCAGATCTATTTTCAAATGATTTTAACCTATTTATTTTTAAATTCTGATTAGTGTCTAGCATAAAAGGTAAGTAGAGTAAAAGGGTAGAATCTACCTTAAATTTATCAACTAAAATTTTGAATTCACTTTCAGAAATAATTAATGAAAGGTCACATCTATACAAACTTGCTATCTCACGTTTAGTAATCTCATTAGATAAGAAATCATCTGAACAAATTTCTTGATAATTTAGAGCTAAACTCCTTGTTTTACGGACAAAATGTAAATCTTCTGTATCTAAAATCCTTAAAGCATTTGGACAGTTTTCCATAATACGCCAGCCAAATTGCTCCTCAGTCATAAAACGGTCAAATAGAACAATCTTTGGATCTAATTCCTTGGCAAAAACATCAAAGCTAGAGTCATTTAGTAAAATATTGACAATTTGAACATTCAAGGACTCTAAATTGAATGCATTGTCAGATTTTTTACATGTTGTAGCAAATACAATTTTATAATTTTGGTCGTTAAAAAAATTAATTAATTGAAGCATTCGTATCCCAGCTGCAGATGAATTAGGTTCAGGATAAACAAAACCTATAATAAGTACGGTTGGTTTCATACGCAACAATTAGTCTTGAGGAGAAATATTGGTTAGATTGTATTCAATAATTTGTTTATGAGCCCAATCTACTAGGACATTAATCTCATTCTGATCTAAAACTGCATTTTGATGAGTCCATGAATAAGAACTTAAAGGCATTTTACCTTCATTAACTTCTTCAACTAATTCTTCCAATTTATGTGCTTTACGATTAGCTGAGTATGTAGACCATTTTGAAACATCAAAATGTTTCTTTCCCCCATTAATATGACTATTAAGCCAATAATTTATTGGAGTGATAGAGTTATACCAGGGATACTCAGTTTGATCACTATGACAGTCAAAACAGGACTCTTTTAAGATTTTTTGCACATCTTTAGGGGGCTTTGCATCCAAAAAGAATTGATCCGTAGCATAAAAACCATTCTGATTTTTCTTTGGACTTAAAAATTGAGAGGCTATGAAGAAAAATGTAATAGCGCCTAGAATTTTATTTTTTAGATTCATATAACAATAAGCATTAAAAATAAAAATCAAAGATAATGAAAAACGAAAAGAATTAATCAAACATACTAAAACAACCAAATTAAAACTTCCAATTGAGAGAACAAATTTTGTTATGAAAATACGTATATTTGATCCTTCGAAATTTACAAATTATGTCTTTGTTTACGCTTAATGCAATATCACCTATTGACGGTAGGTACAGATCAAAAGTTAAATCTCTAGCAGATTTTTTCTCTGAAGAAGCACTTATCAAATATCGAGTTTTAGTAGAAATCGAGTATTTCATCGCACTGTGCGAAATTCCTTTACCTCAACTAAAGGAATTTGATAGCTCTTTTTTTAAGGACTTAAGAGCAATTTATACTGATTTTTCTTCTAAAGACGCTCAAGCTATTAAAGATATTGAAAGCATTACTAACCATGACGTAAAAGCTGTTGAGTATTTTATCAAAGATAAATTTGATTCGCTTAAAATTTCTGAATACAAAGAATTTATTCATTTTGGATTAACCTCGCAAGACATTAATAACACTGCAATTCCATTAAGTATAAAAGAAGCCATCTCAGCTGTATATACAACAGAATATAAATCTTTAATTAAATGTTTGAAAGCATTAGCATATGAATGGTCCGAAATTCCGATGCTTGCAAGAACACACGGACAACCTGCCTCCCCTACTCGTCTAGGAAAAGAAATTGAAGTTTTTGTAACACGCTTGGAAGCTCAATTTAAATTAATAAACTCAATTCCTAATGCTGCTAAATTTGGTGGCGCTACAGGTAATTTTAATGCACACAAAGTGGCCTATCCAAAAATAAACTGGCAGTCATTTGCAAGTAAGTTTTTAAAAGATAAACTTGACTTGGATCATTCTTTTCCAACTACTCAAATTGAGCATTACGATCATATGGCTGGACTTTTTGATACGCTTAAGCGCATTAATACCATAATTATTGATTTAGATCGTGATTTCTGGACTTATGTATCTATGGACTATTTTAAACAAAAAATTAAAAAAGGGGAAGTCGGAAGCTCTGCCATGCCTCATAAAGTTAATCCAATTGACTTTGAAAATAGCGAAGGTAATTTAGGAATTGCGAATGCAATGTTTGAACACCTTTCTGCTAAATTACCTATATCTAGGCTTCAACGAGATTTGACAGATAGTACTGTTTTGAGAAACATTGGCGTTCCATTTGCACATACAATCATAGCCTTTAAGGCTACATTAAAAGGACTTAAAAAACTTCTTTTAAATTCATCTAAAATTTCTGAAGATTTAGACAAAAACTGGGCAGTTGTAGCGGAAGCAATACAAACTATATTAAGGCGTGAAGGTTATTCTAACCCCTATGAAGCTCTTAAAGGATTGACCAGAACAAATGAAGGAATAACTCAAAAATCTATTTCAAACTTCATAGAAACATTGGAAGTTAGTGATGTAATTAAGTTGGAATTGAAAGCTATTATTCCATCAAATTACACTGGAATTTAATAGTTAAGAATTGAGAATCTAAAGTAAATATTTCATAAAAGAATCCATTTTTGAATGTTGGGTATCTAATTGATCTATTACACTGCCTAGTTTCATAATTTGAAAAAGATTCATGTCATTACCCAAAACCCTTACAATAGCAAAACCCATTTCTAATGTATAGCCGAAAATAATAATCTCATCAATAGTATTATTATTTTCAATGTAAAGAATTTTAACCTTTCCTCCGGAACCTGTCCCCATTCTTATTAAATCATTGTATGTATTTGACTTTAAAATATTTTTAACTGAAGATAATTGAAAATTAAATTCATCTAAATTTCCGTCGTCAATACTGTAAGAAATTACATTCAGCTTATCAATTGTATTGATAGCATTTATTTGGTCCTCAGAAAAACCTATTTTTCCATTACTGAGAAAAGAAATAGGAATATCTACTGACATAAATCCGGATTCTTCCTGATGATTTACAAAATAAGTTTGTAGAGAATCTTTGGAACTACACGAGGTGAGAAAAAATAAAGATGCAATAAATAGCTTTATCATTTACTATTTATTTTTTTTAATTAACTTCTTGTCCGCATTTTTCAATAAATCTCCACCAGGAACATTAAGCTTAGAAGTTAGGTTTGAGACTTCACGTAAATCGATATCTCCTTTAAGTGATAAAAGAACAGTTTCAAATTCAAGTTTTGTTCCATTAATTGTATAGTTCTCTTGGACAGATAAGTTCGTTAGTTCAGTTGAGAACATTAAGAGCTCTTTAACATGATTGTCATCTTTGCCCTCAAGAATATAAAATTTAATATTACTACCGTCAACCTTAATTCTCATCAACTCCTCCAACTTAAATATCTCAATATATTCTGCAACATCTCCCTCCATAACTGAACTCATTTCTCGAGATGAGGTTGTATAAACAGAAAGATTTTTTAACTTTCCAGCCTGAATCATAAGTGCTCCAGCATCTGGATCATTTGTTTCAATATCTGACAACATATTGAACATTTTTTGATTTACTATAATTGAACCTACATCGTCATAATCTTCATATTTATCGAAAAAATTTTGGGAGAAAAGGAATGTAGGAAATAGAACTAAACTAAGTATTAGTGTCAATGTTTGTGGTTGTGTTTGTTTTTTCATTTTATTTACTTTTAATTTTAAAGATTGAATTAGTTGAGTTTTGAAATTCACTCAATATCTTGATGTTTAAATTACTCATTTCAAAAGACGAGCTAATAATACTTAAATTACTTAAAGCTACATTTCCTTCCTTCATTTTATTTGAAATTAGTTCGAGGGCTTTTATTGTTTCATTGTAAGCGTGTAATTCTTCATTTGAAAGAGATGATATATATTTTTTTGAAGGTATATTCATTAAAGCCATGAAAAAAATTAACAAGGCAGCAGCAACTGCAACACAACTAATAAACTTATTTTGGATTTTATATCTGACTTTGAGAGATCTTTGAGCTGAATGTTTTGTATCTGATTCAAAGTAAAAGAATAGTTGTTTATAGGGTACCAAATGATGTGGAATGCTTTTTTTAGAGAAATAACTCCTTAACTGCGCTTCCTCGCTAAGCGAAGTATTTCCCTTATCATATTTCTCTATAAGACTTTCAATTTTATTTAATTCCATAATTATGAGTCTTTGTTAATTTTTCCCTTATTATTTTTCTTGCTCTTGAAAGTGAAACTCTAATTGCTGTTTCATTCATATCCAATATATCTGCTATTTCACTAAACTCAAAACACTCTACATCTCTTAGCTGTAAAATAAGTTTTTGATTTCTTGGCAAAGCATTCATATGAAACTCTACCCAACGCAAGCTATCATTAACTTCAACAGATTCTTGTAATGACCGGCTAGAATCTTCATAGTTGGAATGTGCTATTTTTAAATTTTGTGCATTTTTAGATTTTAATTTATCAAAACACCTGTTTTTAATCATTGTAATTGCATAAGCTTCTGGGTTTTTATAATTTGTAAGTTTGTCTCTACTCCTCCATAATTTAAAAATAACGTCCTGTAGTGCATCTTCTGCTTCTTCCGCTGAAACTAATAAACGTCTCGCAATTCTAAACATCTTATCCTTAGATGGTGTAATGATTATTAAGAATTCTGTTTCACTCAAAATATACTCATAGTGTTTAAGTTACAAATAAAATACGATTGAGTACGTAAATTGTTACAAGACAAAAAAATAAATTTTAGTTTTATGATAATTAGTTTAATTTAGATTAATAGTCAAAGCTATAAATCACAGTGAAAAAAAAACAAATATGAAATTTTTTATCAAATATACTATACTAATATTTATTTTGAGTTTTTCTTTTAGTTGTTTCAAGGACGATGATGATTCAATTTCGAGAAGTTCTGAAATCAAAGATTTTATATGGAAAGGAATGAATTTTGCTTATTTATACAAGGCAAATAGTCCCAACTTGGCTAATGATAGATTTGAAAGTAGTAGTGAATATCAAGATTATTTAAATGGTTTTGACTCACCTGAGTCACTATTTGAAAGTGTTGTTTATGATCGTCAATTGACAGATAGGTTTAGTAGAATTACAAGCGATTACATAGAATTAGAACAACAATTTAGTGGAGTCACAAAAACTAATGGGGCAGAATATAACTTTTATTATGTTCCTGGAAGTACAAGTGAAATTTTTGGAGTTGTCCGATTAATTTTACCAGAAAGTAATGCAAGCAATACATCTATTGTTAGAGGTCAAGTTTTTAATAAAATTGATGATCAAATAATAACTATTACTAATATCAGTTCTTTGCTTGCAAGTGAAACTTACAGTATAGGATTAGCAGTTTATAATGACAATGGAACTAACGATTATGAAGATGATACTATTTCAAACTCATCTGAAACTATAATATTGAGTAAGTCAGTATATTATGAAAATCCAATTTATAAAACTGAAGTATTTAACTTGGATAATGAAAATGTAGCTTATCTTATGTATAATGGTTTTATAGCGGATTATGAGAGTCAATTAAATATAGCTTTCGGTAGTTTGCAATCACAAAATATTCAACATTTAGTTTTAGATTTAAGATACAACCCTGGAGGGAGTGTTAAAACAGCAGCTGTATTGGGAAGTATGATAACAGGGATGACAAGCGGAGTTTTTGCAAGACTACAATATAATGATGATTTACAAAACAATAATACAAATTACAATTTCTCAAGTAGCCTGGCTCTGGGAGGTAGTATAAATTCACTAAATCTGAACAAAATTTATGTGTTAACTACAGGAAGTTCAGCTTCTGCTAGTGAAATGATTATAAATAGCTTAAGTGCATACATCGATGTTATTCAAATAGGAACTAAGACTGTAGGTAAATCTCAAGCCTCCATAACTATTTATGATTCACCTACATTTCAAAGACAAGGAGCTAGCTCAGGGCACTTGTACGCGCTTCAACCTCTTGTAGCTATCTCAGTCAATAAAGACAATTTAGTCGTTCCTTCAGCTGGGCTAGAGCCAGATATTGAGGTTATAGAATCTATCACAAATTATGGTGTATTAGGTACAATAGAAGAGCCAATGCTAGCGGCAGCGCTTACCGCTATTCAAAATTCTGGAAGATTTGAGGCTGATAATAATGGAGTCTACCCTATTTTAGATACTAATTCATTTATTCCTCACATACAAGACATGTATATTGACTAAAATCCTGGAGGCTATTACTACATTATACCACACTATATACAATTGAAAAATATTTATAGAACTGTTGGTATTTATCTAAATAATATTATTTTTGAGATTTAACTTCCCATATGAATAAAAATATACTTACGAAAAAACAGGTAGTTATTATTCTATTTATGCTAATAGCTGTATCCTTTAGGCTATTTCCTCATCTACCTAATTTTACACCAATTACAGCTATAGCTCTATTTGGAGGTCTTTATTTTTCAAATAAAAAAATGGCGTATTTAGTACCTGTATTTATTATGGGCTTGTCTGACGTTTTTTTAGGGTTTCATTTGATTTCATTATTTGTATACTCAGCATTTTTACTAATTAGTTTTATTGGAACTAAGACAAAAAAACCAAATATCTTCACTATTTTAATGGGCAGTCTTAGTTTTTTTATTGTGACTAACTTTGGTGTATGGCTAATTGGTTATCCAAAAACATGGACAGGCATAATTGAATGCTATACTCTTGCATTACCCTTTTTTAGAAATTCTATACTGGGAGATTTCTTTTACTCTGGCATAATGATGTTTGGTTATAAATTTGTTGAAAAAAAATATCTAAATTTGGCTTAATTAAATTAAAGTCTATTTTTTAAACTGATCATTATTTTAAAATAACTTATTAATATGGAATATGTAACTTTAGTTGTTGTCCTTATTGGATTTGCTGGCTTGGCATTTTATTTAAAACAGCCTATTTCTGGAGATGTTGATCAAATTGAATTAAAAGATGCACGAATCACATTGTTAGAAAAAGAAGCAGTTAAAAAAGATATAAATATTTCAAATTTAAACAAACAGTTAGAAATTGCAGCTGCCAAATCTGAAGGCTTTGAACAAATAAAAATTGAAAAAGCCAGAGCTGAAGAACGATTAAAAATAGTAGAGACTGAAAGAAATATATTAAAAAACGAAACTATATCATTCCAAAAAGCTGAAGAAGGACGACAAAAAGAAGCTAATAAGAATTTTGCTACTGCAGTTACCTTGCAAAAGTCTTTAGAAAAAGAAAAGGAACGTTTAAATGATGACCGCGTAAAAGAAAAAGAGAATCAATTTAATAAAATGAAATTAAAGTGGTCTGAACACGAAAAAGATGTTCAAAATCACCTCCAGATCATTTGTAGAAATAATATTATAAGATATATTAGTCAAGAGGATTTTCCACACCCTAGAAATAAGCCAGACAACTCCATTGAAATAATGGAACAATTAATAGTTTTTGATGCTAAAAGCCCTGCTAATGACGATTTAACTAATTTCCCTAAATACATTAAACTTCAAACTGAAAGTCTAAAAAAATACGCTAAACACGAGGATGTTAAAAATGATTTATTTCTTGTTATTCCCTCAAATACTTTAGAAGTTATTACTCAGTTTCATTACAACATTGGAGACTATAACGTCTATATCATCACTAAAGATGCTTTGGAGCCAATTATCTTAAGCCTAAAAAAAATTGAAGACTATGAGTTTGCAGACAAATTAAGTCCAGAAGAACGTGATAATATTTGTAGAATAATTGGCAAATTTGCACACACTACAAAAAGACGCATTCAAATTGACGAATTTTTTGCGCGTGAATTTTTGGATACTTTAGGAAAAGCTGGCACACAACTCCCCAGAAAAATTTTAGAAAATGTTATTAAATTTGAAAATGCTGAAAAACTTAATCCTCCAATGGAGAAGCGAAATAAAAAAATTCTCACTAAAGATTTAAAAGAGACTGTTGATAAGTTAGAGAATGAAATGCAATTAAGAGAGATTTCAAAAATCGAGACTAAAATAAATTTCGAACAATAAGATTAAATCGTTTCTAGAAAGATCGAGCTAAATTAAATCCAAAGTACACATCACCTTCTGTCCAATCTCCAGTACTTGTCCCAAATACTCCATTAGTATTCATTGACTGGGAGTTAGTAAAATGTAACTGAAACACGTGACCACCAGTTTCTAAATCAACTCCGATTGAGAATGGATTATTGTAAAGAGAATTATTACTTCTATTTAAGTGTACTCCGTACTCTGTATTTAAAGACCAACGTTTACCAATTTTGTAACGACCTCCAAAACCAATACCATACTGAGAATTATTTTGATAATCATTAGAAATATAATTGTCATGAAAAAATGTAGGAGATAAAATAAAAGATAATTTAGAATTCATTTTTCGAGAAATTAGCAACTGGGCAACATAGCTCAATCTATGTTTAAATTCAAGTTTAGGTAAGTTATCTTTGTCAAGCCCAGTATTAGCCAATACAGATGAGTAAACCACAATATTAAATGGATTTTCACCTTTTCTTTGTTTTACCAATCTTATTTTACTGCCTAGCTCATATATTTTTTGATTAGAGCTTCTTGAGGCACTTATGTTAACATTTTCTGAAATTCCGTAAACAAAGTTAAGGTGAGTAACAGCTTGATCTAATCCAAAAAGATTTTGAAATCCATCTTTTACAGTTCCAAAGCGGTGAGAAACAATAAAGCTAAAACCTTTATTTGCTACCAGTTTAGTTGACTCAAAATTTATAACCTTTAGTCCTTTAAAAATCGCAATCTCATAAGCAGCATCTTGATTTCCATTATCAATCTCACTCAATAAATCCTGTTGAGGGTATAGAAAAAGACTAAATATTAATAGGGTGGTATTTAAAAATTGTTTCATATTTTATTTAACTATACTACATTGATCTAATTTAACTTCTTCCAGTAACTCGTCATATCCAATACATCTTCCCTTAATAACTATTTGATCATTGACCTTAAGCTTATTTGATAAGTTCTCTAAGTTACAGAAAATTTTATTGTTTATTGTAACACCTTGAGCTTGCAAAGATGTCACAACTCCATAAATAGTGATTGTTTGATCCAGGAATTTTGATTCTGCTAATTTAGGATTTTCAATAAAATCATTAAATAAAACAGAAGCATCAACCGTAAATTTTGCTTCTTCTTGGAATATAGTTCTGTGATCAGGAAATAAGTAATTGTATCCTAAAAAGGATAATAATATCAAGGATAATATAAACAGGATTTTTCTTTTCATAAAATTAAAAATATAAACTTAATACAAAATAGTAATTGATTTAAGAAAAATAAATTAAATTTGAATATAACAATTATTAATCTTTAATGAAAACCCGTACTTTATTTTTATTATTTTATTTGTGTTTAATAACCTTCTCATGTACATATACTTCAGAAAAAGATTTAGTAGAACTAAATGATACAAGTGAACCAATTACATATTTGAATCAAATCAAACCAATATTTGACTCAAATTGTATTGCTTGCCATTCAAGCCCTGCAATTAACGGAGCAGGTGTGTCATTAACTACCTATTCAAGCGTAAAAAGTGCAATAGAAAATACGAATCTCGTCGATAGAATTAACTGGCAGCCTGGGCAAGGCGGTTTTATGCCCCTCGGTGGAACGAGATTACCGCAAAACTTAATTGATTTAATTATTGAATGGCAGTCAGAAGGTTTCATTGAATAGTTTAAATATCCAACATGAAAAAGTTAAGTTTATTATTTACGTTTATCTCATTTTTTTGTTTCTCTCAAGAGAAGTACCTCACCAAAACTGGTGTACTTACTTTTGAAGCCAGTGTACCTTCTTTTGAAGAAATAAAAGCCACCAATAATAACGTAACAGCTATTTTTAATGCATCAAATGGACAGTTTGCAATCCTTGCATTGGTTAAGGGCTTTAGGTTTAAAAATGCACTTATGGAAGAGCATTTTAACGAAAGTTATGTAGAATCTGACAATTATCCTAAAGCAATTTTTAAAGGAGAATTAGTTGGATATTCAAAAAACAGCAACTCTAATTCTTACCCCATAAAAGGTACTCTTAATTTTCATGGCGTTACCAGAAAAATTGAAGGGGTTTGGGCTGAAATTGGTACTGAAAAGGACAAAATATCCTTTAGAGGTTCTCTAGAACTTAGTCCATCGGAATTTGACGTAGATATACCAAAAATTGTAAGCCTTAAAATAGCCCAAACAGTAGCTGTTGTATTTGATTTTAATTTGAAAATAAAAGACACTAAATTGTAACTTTTTTTTCTATTTACTTAAATACATTTTACGCCTTGAATATAAGTCATAGAACTCATCGACCTTAAGACTATCAATAAAAAGAATACTTTCTCCTGTACTTTTCATTTCTGGGCCTAATTGTTTGTTTACATTTGGAAACTTGTTAAAGGAAAATACTGGCTGTTTAATAGCATATCCGTCTAACTTTGGATTAAATTTAAAGTCAGAAACTTTCTTTTCTCCAAGCATCACTTTAGTAGCATAATTGACGTAAGGCTCTCCGTATGCTTTGGCTATGAAAGGTACTGTTCTAGAAGCTCTGGGATTAGCTTCAATTATATATACCATATCGTCTTTAACAGCAAACTGTATGTTTATAAGACCAACAGTATTTAAAGCTAGAGCGATCTTTTTGGTATGATCAATAATTTGTTGCATTACTAAATTTCCGAGATTAAATGGGGGAAGAGTAGCATTACTGTCACCAGAATGAATTCCACAAGGTTCAATATGCTCCATGATACCAATGATATATACGTTCTCTCCGTCACAAATAGCATCCGCTTCAGCTTCTATAGCTCCGTCAAGGTAGTGATCTAATAAAAGTTGATTTCCTGGCATTCTACTTAACAACTCAACTACGTGCTTTTCTAAATCTTCTTTATTAATGACAATTTTCATGCCTTGACCACCAAGAACATAAGAAGGACGGACTAAAATCGGAAAATCTAAGACATCTGCAATCAAAGAAGCCTCATCTGCTGTAGTCGCAATATCAAACTTTGGGTAGGGAATATTATTTTCTTTAAGTAAATTAGAAAACAAACCTCTGTCTTCAGCTAAATCTAGGGATTCAAAACTGGTTCCTAAAATTTTAATCCCATATTTAGTTAACTTTTCAGCCAGCTTTAAAGCGGTCTGACCACCTAATTGAACTATAACACCTTCCGGTTTTTCGTGCTTAATAATATCATATATATGCTCCCAAAAAACTGGTTCAAAATACAACTTGTCAGCAGTATCGAAGTCAGTCGAAACTGTTTCAGGATTACAATTAATCATAATAGTTTCATAACCACACTC
>JAQWYU010000181.1 GCA_029253805.1 Flavobacteriaceae bacterium
CATGTCAATCACATTCTCGCGTAGTGCTTTAGTCATTTGACCAGTACCACCAGAATAATCATTCCAACAAATCTCAATATTTTGTTTTTTAAAGTGACCTTGTTTTAATGCTAAGTACCATGCGTAATTAAAGTGCTCTGGAACGCCACCAATTCTTACTTTTTTCATTTAAGAAATAAGTTTATTTAAAGTATACTTTATTAATTTATCAATAGTTTTTTGAGGATTTTTGCTAAACGTACCAATAGCTCTATTGGCCAAAATAGCATTCATAGAACACGCCTCATGGCCCAATAATTTAGATAATCCGTAGATGGCGGAGGTTTCCATCTCAAAATTAGTCACTTTTAGTCCATCGTAATCAAAACTATCCATTTTATGATTTAGACTATCATCTTGCAGTTTTAAGCGCAATACCCTGCCTTGAGGGCCGTAAAATCCCCCGCAAGTGGCTGTCATTCCTTTCAAGGTTAGATTGCTACTGAGAATGGTTTCTAGTCTTTTTGAATTAGTAACGATTACTGGATACGGTTTTTTTGGGCTCCACTTGGTGTGCTTGATAAAGGCTTTTTCAATTTTGTCATTTTTTATGTTTTCGATATTGTAGGACTGAAGCATTCCATTGATATCCATTCCATAAGTGCTTAACACAAAACTGTCAATAGCTATATTTGGTTGTAAGGCTCCAGAAGTACCAATGCGAACAATAGATAAAATTGTTTTATTAGTTTTTATTTCTCTAGTTTTGAAATCAATATTTACCAAAGCATCTAATTCATTAAGAACAATGTCTATATTGTCAGATCCAATACCTGTTGAAATTACTGATAGTCGTTTTCCTTTATAGATTCCTGTTTGTGTTTTGAATTCTCGATTTTGACTTTCAAATTCAATGCATTCAAAATGTTTTGTGACTTCCCCAACTCGGTTTTGATCTCCTACAAAAATTATATTATTAGAAATATCTAAAGGTTTGAGACCAAGGTGGTAAATACTACCATCGGAGTTGAGTATAAGTTCGGAGTTTTTTATGGACATTTTGTTCGATTTATTTTAACCTCCAACTCGTTTTACGTTAAAGCCAATTTCTTTTAGGTAGTTCATGATTTTATCACGGAAATCTCCTTGTATTATAATGGTATCATTTTTAAAACTACCTCCAACACTGAATTTTTTTTTTAGGTCCTTAGCTAATGATTTAAAATCGTCATCATCTCCTGTGTAACCCTCAATGATAGTGATTGGTTTTCCTTTCCGTTTTTCATATTTACAAATAATGGGAGCGTCTTGCATCCAAATAGAAGTTGATTTTTCTTCGCTTAGAGGAATAGTATTTTCAGCATGGTCAGGAAATAGGTTTTTTAGTTGATCTTTTAAGTCCATTATTTTTTACTTAGTCCAAGTTCTTTGATTCGTTGGTTTAAATAGTCACCGGCTGTGATATCTTCAAATTTTTTTGGGTTTTTAGCATTTATGCAGTTATTCAATACATTTAAATTCATGGAGCTAATGGGGTGCATGAAAAATGGTATTGAATAACGAGATGTTCCCCATTTTTCTGGCGGGGGGTTAACCACACGATGTATAGTCGATTTTAATTTATTATTTGTGTGTCGGGAAAGCATATCCCCAACATTAATCATAAGTTCATCTGGTTGTGCTATAGCGTCAATCCATTCACCTTCATGGTTTTGTACTTGTAAGCCTTTTCCTTGAGCCCCCATTAGCAAGGTGATTAAATTAATATCTCCATGTGCAGCAGCTCTTTCAGCATTTTTTGGTGCTTCTTTAATAGGTGGATAATGAATGGGTCTGAGAATACTATTTCCATTAAAAATATAGTTGTCAAAATAATACTCGTCCAAGCCAAGATAAAGAGCTAATGCTCTCAAAACATATTTAGCTGTTTTTTCAAGCATTTGGTACGTCTGTTTTCCGACCTTATTAAATTTAGGTAGTTCTTGAACTTCAATATTTTTATGATACTCTTTTTCCAATTCTGGATTATTATGGACGAACTGTCCAAAATGCCAATATTCTTTTAAATCTCCTTCTTTTTTACCCTTAGCACTTTCTTTTCCAAAAGAAACATAACCCCGTTGACCTCCAATTCCAGGAACTTCATAGTTTTGTTTTTGTTCTATTGTTAAGTCAAAAAACTTTTTCACTTCAGAATATAGAGAATCAATCAGAGAATCATCTAAAAAATGCCCCTTCAGAGCTACAAAACCAATAGTTTCATAAGCCTGGCCAAGTTGATTAACAAACTTTTGTTTGTCATGTGGGTTCTCTGACAAAAAATCTAAAAGATTAACACTTGGGATTTTATTCATAGTTTTTTATTAATCATGATACAAACAAAGATAACAAATCAAAAAGATTTATAAATGACATTTTTTGAAGTTAAACTTTTTAACTATTATTTTTCCTATTTTTGAATCACAAATTAAAGACATTTGAAAGCCATTTTCCAATACGACCACAAGGAGGTTAATCGAGATACTAGAAAATCATTATATTTTAATATGGTTAAATCTAGGCTTATTGAGCAAAAAATGCTGATTTTACTTCGACAAGGTAAAATTTCCAAATGGTTTTCAGGAATTGGTCAAGAAGCTATTTCTGTAGGGGTCACTTTGGCTTTAAAAGATGATGAATATATTTTACCTATGCACCGTAATTTAGGTGTTTTTACCACACGAATGGTTCCGTTGTACCGAATGTTTTCTCAGTGGCAAGGGAAGGCAAATGGTTTTACTAAGGGGCGAGATCGCTCCTTTCACTTTGGAACACAAGATTACAAAATAATAGGAATGATCTCTCACCTAGGCCCTCAGTTGGGGGTTGCTGACGGCATCGCTCTTTCTAATATTTTAAAAAATGAATCAAAAGTTACAGCGGTTTTTTCTGGGGATGGAGGAACAAGTGAGGGTGATTTTCACGAAGCACTTAATGTTGCTTCCGTTTGGAATTTGCCTGTCTTATTTTGTATTGAAAATAATGGATACGGGCTATCAACTCCAACCAGTGAACAATATAACTGCGAATCACTAGCTGATCGTGGTATTGGTTATGGCATGGAATCACATGTGATTGAAGGAAATAATGTTTTGGAGGTTTTCAGTAAAGTAGATGTCATTGCTAAAAGTGTTCGTCAGAATCCTCGTCCGGTTTTAATTGAGTTTAAAACTTTTAGAATGCGTGGACACGAAGAGGCCAGTGGCACGAAATACGTCCCCCATGAGTTATTGGAACTTTGGGAGAAAAAAGATCCACTATCCAACTTTGAAAATCATCTTTTAGAATCTAAAGATATTTCTTTTAATGAGATAGAAAAATTTAAAATATCATTTACAAACGATATTAAAGAAGGTTTACAACTTGCTTTTGATGAGCCCGTTATTATCCCAGATTTAGAAACTGAATTATCTGATGTTTATAAATATTTTGATTATGTAGTATCATCGGTTGAACCTATTTCCAAAAAAGAAAATATACGACTTATTGATGCGATTTCTGAAGGTTTGAGGCAGTCCATGGAATGCCACTCTGACTTAGTTATTATGGGGCAAGATATTGCAGAATACGGAGGTGTTTTTAAGATTACTGAAAATTTTGTAGAGCAATTTGGAAAAGAACGTGTTAGGAACACTCCAATATGTGAATCTGCAATTGTTGAGGTAGCTATGGGCTTATCTATAGCAGGAGTTAAATCTGTCGTTGAGATGCAGTTTGCTGATTTTGTGTCATCGGGATTCAATCCGGTTGTAAATTATCTAGCAAAATCTCATTACCGTTGGGGTCAAGCAGCAGATGTTGTTATTCGTATGCCTTGTGGTGCTGGTGTAGCTGCAGGTCCTTTTCACTCACAAACAAATGAAGCATGGTTTACCAAAACCCCTGGACTGAAAGTAGTATATCCAGCTTTTCCTTACGATGCAAAGGGGTTATTAGCGACCGCAATCAACGACCCAAATCCCGTTCTGTTTTTTGAACACAAAGCGTTGTATAGAAGTATCAGGCAGGACGTTCCTGTAGATTATTTTACTCTTCCATTAGGAGTCGCTTCTCAAATTAAAGAAGGAACGGACGTAACTATTATCTGCTATGGGGCGGCGGTTCATTGGGCACTCGAAACTTTAGAAAAAAACCCACATATTTCAGCCGACTTAATTGATTTGAGATGCTTACAGCCTCTTGACTATAAGTCATTAATGGAATCTGTTAAAAGGACTAATAAAGCGATTATCTTACAAGAGGATTCTTTATTTGGCAGTATTGCTTCAGACATCTCGTCCTATTTAATGGAACAGGCCTTTGAGTTTTTGGATGCGCCTGTAAAAAGAGTTGCAAGTATAGAAACTCCGATTCCATTTGCAAGTGCGCTAGAACAGCAGTATCTTGCAAAGCGAACTTTTGAACAAGAATTAAAAAATATTTTAGATTATTAAATGGAATACTTAAATTTATTTTTTGATGCCTTTTTGGGTACATTAGATTGGACTTGGAGGTCTATTTGCTTTGATGTTCCTTGGACAGGTAATTATTTCTGGGGCCTTATTGTTATTTCATTAATAGTTTGGGGTCTCGAATTACTATTCCCATGGCGTAAACAACAAGCTATTTTAAGAAAAGACTTTTTTCTTGATTGTTTTTATATGTTTTTTAATTTTTTCATTTTTAGTATTTTTATAAGTGGTTTTTACAAAATTATTTCTAAAGTAGCTGTTGATGTGTTTCAGATTTCAGCGAATTCAATCGCCATTATAAATTTATCAAGTTTATCGCCTTTAGTGCAGTTATTACTGTTTTTTGTTGTGCTTGATTTTGTGCAATGGATTACTCACATATTTATGCATCGTTTTTCATTTTTATGGAAATTTCATAAAGTCCATCACTCTGTAAAAGAAATGGGTTTTGCAGCACATCTACGTTACCATTGGATGGAAAACATCGTCTACAAACCTTTTAAAGTAATCGCATTGATGCTCATGGGTGGCTTTCAGCCTGAGCAAGCATTTGTAGTTCACTTTATTGCCATCTCAATAGGACATCTCAATCACTCAAATATTAAACTAGATTACGGACCTTTTAAATATCTTTTTAATAATCCAATCATGCATTTATACCACCACGCTAAGGAACTCCCAAGTGGTTTTAAAGTGGGAGCTAACTTTGCAATTAGTTTAAGTATGTGGGATTATATTTTTAAGACCAATTATGTGCCGACTCCTAACAAAAATATTGCACTCGGCTTCAAGGGTGACCAGCAAATTCCTACTGGCTTTTTTGCTCAGTTATTTTACGGATTTAAAAAGGGAGATTAGCTTATTTAGCCTTTTTAGACTTTATGAAGTCGGTAATTAGATAGCTAATAAGCTTTCCTGTTTGTTCATTAACTTTCTCGCTATTAACAATTGCAGCTTCGCAAATATGAAAATATAAGGCATTTTCATTGCTTCCAAAGAAGTGCGTAAATTCTCGCGTTTGATTCACCGAAAAACCACTTGGTGTTTGAGCACTACTTGGAATGTTCTCAATTGCATCACAATCGATTTCGATCCCAAATTTTGATTCTGACAAAAATTTCATTGCAATTTTAGAAGCTTTTTTTAAACTTGTTTTTTTTCGCACTATTAAATTTTCGAATGTTTGAAACTTGATTTTTGATTTGGATGTGTTTATGTATTTGAACATTTTCTTTGAGATGTAATTTTCATGTAATCCAAATACAAAATACCGATCGAGAAACCCTTCTTCAATTGCATAGCTAAATCCATTTCCACTGTGGCGTCCTTCTTGGATTCTTAAGTCAGTATGTGCATCAAAATTTATAGTATTAATTTTAGTTTTTAATGCCAATGCACACCCTTTAATAACTCCGTAAGCGTTATTGTGTCCACCACCTACTATGATTGGGGTTTTGCCTGCTTTCACAATTGAATACACTAATTGATTGACACTTTGATCAATTTTTTCTACTTGTTTACGATAGGTTTTTAATAACTTTTCTTGATCTGTTGAATGATGACTGCTATACAAGTTAGAAAAGTCTAAGTGTCCTAATATTAGAATATTGGAGCCATTTAAGAACTCATTACTCTGAATATTTAATAAATTCTTTAAGACTAGATCCCATGTTTCTTTAGCACCAGGACATCCTTTATTGGCTCGGATGCCAATATCTTCTTTAATTCCAAAAAGAACAAATTCTATTAGTGGATCATTGATTTTATTTAGTAAATCAGCTGAGTTACTAAGATGATTTAAAGCCTGATGTAACTTTTTTTCTCCTATTCTTGATTCAGCTATTTTATTTAAATCTTCATTAGAAATAATTTTCAAGTTATCCATGTATTTATTTTGTATTGAAGATAGTTTAGTGAATTATCTTGCCGTTAATCATAACTTTGTGTACGGGGTTATTTCCAAAATGATAAGGAATCTGGCGGTAAGACGATAGTTTTTTAGTTATTATTAAACTTGCTTTTTTACCAACACAAATACTGCCGTAATCCTTAGAAATATTCATTGCAAATGCGCCATTAATTGTAGCTGCATTAATAGCTTCTTCAGGTGTCATATTCATTTTAATACAAGCAAGACTGATGACGAAATTCATATTTCCACTTGGAGCAGACCCCGGATTAAAGTCACTAGCGAGTGCAAGTGCTAGCCCAGAACTTATAATTTTTCTTGCCGGTGTATAGGGTAGGTTTAAAAAAAAGGAGCATCCTGGTAAGGCAACTGGAATAGTTTCGGAGTTTTTCAAGACTGCAATATCTTCTTCATCCAGGATTTCTAAATGATCAACAGACAGAGCATTATATTTTACTCCCAAATCTACACCGCCAAATGCATTAAATTGATTAACATGGATTTTTGGTAATAGTCCATACTTTGAAGCTGACTGTAAAACTTCTGAAGTGTCTTCTAGAGAAAAATATCCTTTTTCACAAAACACATCAATAAAATCTGCTAATTGTTCTTGGTGTATTTTTGGTAACATTTGATTTATTATTAAATCAATATACCCCGCTTTGTTGCCTTTGTATTTTTTAGGTATTGCATGGGCTCCTAGAAAAGTAGCTTTGATTTTTAAAGAAGAGTCTTCTTTTATTTTTTTAATGACTCTAAGCATTTTTAATTCTGCTTCTGTACTTAATCCGTATCCTGATTTAATTTCTAAAGCGCCTGTGCCTAATTTTACCAGATCGTTAACTCGGTTAATAGATTCTTTATAAAGTTCAATTTCACTAGTATCTTGCAAGATTTTAGCAGAGTTTAGTATTCCACCACCCTTTAAAGCTATATCTTCATATGACAATCCATTAATTCGGTCTACAAATTCTTGAGATCGATCACCTGCATAAACGACATGAGAATGGCTGTCACACCAGGTTGGTAATATTATTTTGTCAGTCACGTCAATAACCTTATCAGTTGCTTCAATGACTAAAGAATTCATAGAGCCATAACTGTGTATAGTGTCGCCTTCGACTCTTAGGAACGCATTTTTAATATGTGGCAATTCAGACATCGACTTGCCCATCACTTTTAATTCCGATTTTTCTCGTGTTTGAAGTAATTCTTTAATATGGATAAATAGTGTATTCATATTATTTTTTTGAGTTCCTAACCATGTCTTCTGGTTTTACCCATGCATCATAATTTTCGGCAGTCACATATCCAAGATTAATGGCTTCCTCTTTTAAAGTAGTACCATTTTTATGAGCTGTATTTGCAATTTCAGCAGCTTTATAATAGCCTATTTTTGTATTTAAGGCCGTGATTAACATTAGTGAGTTATTTAGTAATTTTTCTATAACATCATGATTGGGTTCAATTCCAGAAGCGCAGTGTGTTTCAAAGCTAATAGCTGCATCTCCCAGTAGTTGCGCTGACTGTAAAAAGTTAGCTGCCATCATCGGTTTAAATACATTTAATTCATAATGGCCTTGAGTTCCCCCTATGGTAATAGCGACATCGTTACCCATTATTTGTGCACACACCATAGTAATTGCTTCACATTGGGTCGGATTTACTTTTCCAGGCATAATAGAGCTTCCAGGTTCATTAGCTGGAATTGTAATTTCTCCAATTCCGGATCGTGGTCCTGAAGCCATCATACGGATGTCATTTGCGATTTTGTTTAACGATACAGCCAATTGTTTTAAAGCGCCATGAGTTTCCACAATCGCATCATGGGCTGCTAAAGCTTCAAATTTATTGGGGGCAGTTATAAATGGTAGTTCAGTAAATTTTGCAATATATTCGGCCACTAGCTCTGAGTAGCCATTGGGTGTATTTAAACCAGTTCCAACGGCTGTTCCTCCTAAAGCTAATTCGCTTAAGTGTTCTAATGTATTATTTAGCGCTTTCAAACCATGATCTAATTGAGAAACATAGCCTGAAAATTCTTGTCCAAGTGTTAAAGGAGTGGCATCCATAAGGTGGGTACGTCCAATTTTTACGACTTTTTCAAATGCTTCAGATTTTTTTTGTAGTGTATCCCTTAATTTTTGAATTCCAGGGATGGTTGTTCTAACTATTGTTTTGTAAGCTGCGATGTGCATCCCAGTAGGGAAGGTGTCATTTGAAGATTGTGACTTATTTACGTCGTCATTGGGTTGAATTATTTTTTCACCTTCGCCTAGTACTTTACCATCAAGCTGATGTGCTCGGTTGGCTATGACTTCGTTCACATTCATATTGCTTTGGGTGCCAGATCCTGTTTGCCAAATAACTAAAGGGAACTGATCATTGTGTATTCCGTTTAGAATTTCATCACATACTTGTGCGATTAAATCTCTTTTTTCAGATGAAAGAACCCCAAGTTGACAATTTGTAAATGCAGCTGCCTTTTTTAAGTATGCAAATCCGTAAATAACTTCTATAGGCATTGAGGCTACATTTCCAATTTTGAAATTATTTCTAGAACGCTCCGTTTGAGCGCCCCATAATTTATCTGCTGGGACTTTCACCTTACCCATTGTGTCTTTTTCTTCCCTATACTTCATGGCATCGAATTTAGATTACAAATTTACAATTTTTTCAATTTAAATCCATACTGTTACCAAGCTGTTGATAAATGTGAATTTTTATGTTGTAAAACTATTATTCTTGTACTATATTTGCAGAGTAAAACAAAGGATATAATATGTTTGATTTAGCTCAGTATTTAGGATTTTTAGCTTTTTTATCAATTTTAACCTTAGGGTTTTGGTTAATGATATTTTTATTAACTTTTGCAATCCCTTATTGGGTCTTTGGATCTGCTATTGAACATTTTAAAGAGAAATTAGCGGCCCGAAAAGCCAAATCAAAGTAAATCAATCGATGTAAATCAATCGATCACTCCCATATAAAAAAAACCAAAACATAATTGTTTTGGTTTTTTTTATATGGGAGTGATACTAGTGTATTTATCTTGTTTAAGACGTTTATTGACTTGATTAAAACGATAGGTAAATGACAAGCTGTAGGAGCGTACTCTCCAGCGGTAATAACCGTCGCTGTAAAATGTTGAAGTGGTAGACTCTAAGTTTCTTCGCTCAGTATTGAGTAAATCATTTATGTTTAAAGTAATAGATGCTTTTTCTTTAAATAGATCTTTACTAAAAGCCATATTTGAGGAAAATACTCCATCTCTCCTGTTTACAGCATCTACCCTTGGGCCTGAATAACTTAAACGTGTTTGCCATTCAATATTTCCAGGAAAAGTATATTTATTATTGAGTCTTACAAACCAACCTAAGTTTTCAGAATTATAACTTAATCCTTTATATTTACCTTTAATCGCAGAACGATATAAGTTAAAATTAGCGTTCATATTCCAATTTTTTGAAGGGCGATGGGTTAGGGTAAACTCAAACCCAAGTCTGTCATCTTCAGCTAAATTAATAGGTCCTCTTCTAATTACTGGGACACTTTCACCATTTATGACTACTTCATCTCCAGTATCTTCACTAATGTAAGTAAATACGTCTGTTGCGTGGTTGTAATAAATTGAAGTATTAATGGTTGTTTTTTCCATTTTATATAAATAACCTAAGTCAACTCCGTTTGAGTAACTTGGGCTAATGTTTGGATTTCCTTGAAATAAATTTGTTGCACTACTTCTTGATGGAAAAGGATTTAGAAATCGGGATCTTGGTCGACTAATACGGCGGTTATAACCAATAGTTAAGTTTTGGTTTTCTGAAAACTCATATCCTAAATTAATAGTAGGAAATAAACCTATATAGTTGGAGTTAGAGTATTCGTTTGAGCTCAGCTGGCTGATTGTGATGTTAGTTGCTTCTATTCGAAGCCCTAGTAAAAATGAAAATTTATTTTTTACTTTGCTGCCATATTGAGTGTATAGAGCATTTACATCTTCTTCATATAACAAAATATTGCTAACGTCGCTATCTAAAATAAATGAATCATCTTGTGCAAATTCTAAGCTGTAATCTGTATTGTTGGTGCTAAATCGTCCATTATAGCCAGCCTCAAATCGGGTTTTATCGTTGATTGGTAACGTAAAATCAGATTTAATCAAAATCCTTTTTTGATCTTCTATTGTACGAACACGCTCAGCGGCCACTCCGTCATTATAGATAATAGACCCTTCATCTTCAGAACTATTTTCAACCTGAAAGTCAAATGTTAGTCGATGTTCGCTGTTTCCGTGAAATTGTTTGTCAAAATTAACTGAAAATTGAGTAGTTTGATCGAATTCTTTTTCTGGATCGTAACGTACAGATTCATTAATTACAGCTCCTGTTAAATCAAGTGTTTCAGCTCGGTTAAAGCTTTCATTGGTATTATCACTTTTTCTTGCTAAAAATGCAGTAGTTAAAGAACTTGTAGGGGTAATATACCATTCAATTCCAGTATTGCTATTAAATCCTTTTCGAATGCGCTCAAATGTTCTGAATTCATTTCGAAAAGTATTTGGTAAATCTTGAACAAGGACCCCGTTTTGGTCATATTCAGTATTGAAAAACTCAGTTTTAACTCCAGAATTACCAGGGCTTTCTCTGTAGGAATATCCCGAGTTATTAAAGATATTTATATCTCCTGTTCGATAGTTAATATTTCCTGACGCTCCTAATTGATTTGGATAACCCGAATTTACGATCACAGCTCCGTTTAGCCCTAGGATTTTACTTCGTCTTAAAATAATATTTAAAATTCCTGCGGTTCCCTCTGCCTCATAGCGAGCTGAGGGCGAGGTTATAATTTCAACTTTCTCAATAGCATCTGCAGGCAGTTGTCGCAATGCGTCTGTGGAATTTAAACCCACTAGCCCTGATGGTTTTCCATTTATTAAAATTCGTACATTTTCATTGCCCCTGAGAGCTACATTTCCTTCTAGATCCACAGAAACAGATGGAACGTTATCTAAAACATCACTTATGCTACCGCCTCTTACAGTTAAATCTTTTCCGACATTGTAAATCTTTTTATCTAATTTGATTTCAACTGTTGTTTGTTCTGCTATAATATCTACAGCATCTAATATTTGCAAATTAGCTTCCATTTTCAGAACTCCAAGGTCTCTATCTTGATTAAAGTTCAGTCTTAATTTTGTAATATTCTTAAATGAAAAATACTCTACATAAAAATCGTAGATCCCTTTTGGGATAGAAATGCTAAAATTACCATCAATATCTGTAATTCCACCCCCTTTCAATCTATTTTCAGCGCTGTTAAAAAAAGAAATAGTAGCATACTCAAGTGGTTGATTCGCTTCAGACTCAATTATTTTTCCTGAAATAACTACATTATTTATGTCTTTTTGTCCCATTACAAAAGTTTGAAATGAAATAAAAAGAACTATAATTATTATGTTTTTAGTCATAAGTGATTAATGGAATAACAAAACACAAAAGTAATTTTTCATAAAACTGTTGTGGTTAATGTTTTGTTAAATAAACAAGCTCTTAATACGCTCATTTGGGCGTCCAATAACTCCTTTATTTCCTCGAACAATAATTGGCCTTTCAATTAGTTTTGGATGTGTTACCATTGCTTTAATAAGCTCTTTATCCGATAACTCTTTTCCTTTGTAATTTGATTTCCAAATTGCTTCACTTTTACGAATTAAATTTTCAGGATCAATTTTAAGAACTGTGATTAGTTTTGTTAGTTCATTGACATCTAAAGGGTTAGAAATGTAATCAATAATTTCAAATTCTTTTCCTAATTCTCTCAGTGTCTGCAATCCTTCACGAGATTTTCGACAACGATTGTTATGGTAAATTTTTATCATAGTGAATTGTTAGGTTTTTCTTTCTGCCCAGTAGCCATTAGGAATGCTTTTAAAAAGGGTGTAATGTCTCCGTTCATCACATTATCTACATTCCCAGTTTCTTCAGAAGTTCGGACATCTTTTACAAGCTTATAAGGGTGCATTACATAGTTTCTAATTTGACTTCCCCATTCAATCTTCATTTTTCCAGCTTCAATATCATCTCGTTGAGCAAGTTGTTTTTTAAGTTCAATTTCATAAAGCTGAGATTTCAGCATTTGCATTGCTCTTGAGCGATTATCATGTTGTGAACGTGTTTCAGAGCAAGAAATCTGGATACCTGAGGGCTTATGATTTAACTGTACTTTAGTTTCTACCTTGTTTACATTTTGTCCTCCGGCTCCGCTTGAACGTGCTGTTGTAATTTCAATATCAGCCGGATTTATTTCAATTTCAATTGTATCGTCAATCAGTGGGTAAACATAAACAGAAGCAAAACTAGTGTGCCGCTTGGCATTGCTGTCAAAAGGAGAAATTCGTACCAGTCTGTGAACACCATTCTCTCCTTTTAACCAGCCAAAAGAGAAGTCACCTTCAATTTGAAGTGTCACTGTTTTTATGCCTGCAACATCTCCGTTTTGTAGATTTAACTCTTTTATTTTAAAGTTATTTTTTTCAGCATACATCACATACATGCGCATAAGCATATAGGCCCAATCACAACTTTCTGTCCCTCCGGCACCAGCAGTGATTTGAAGTACTGCACTTAAAGAATCACCTTCTTCTGAAAGCATATTCCTGAATTCAATATCTTCTAAAAAATCAGAGGCGAGATTAAATTGTTTTTCGACTTCTTGAGCTGAAGATTCTCCATCTTTAAAAAAATCAAATAAGATCTCAAGGTCTTCAATGTAGGTTTGTACTTTTTCAAAATCATTAACCCATTTCTTATTGACGCGTAAAGATTTCATGACCAGTTCGGCTGCTTTTGAGTCGTTCCAAAAGTCTGGAGAAAAAGTTTTTTCTTCTTCATTTTGAATTTCGATGCGTTTGGCATCTAAGTCAAAGATACCTCCTTAACGCACCAAGGCGTTCAAAAAGATCTTTTATGTGATCTTGTGTTATCATTTTTTTCTTTAGGATTACAAAAATAGAATTTATAGCACAGAATTAAAATAATATGTAGTTTTATATCCAAAATAAAATATATGCAAATAGATTTAAGAAGTGATACTGTTACAAAGCCTTCAAAAGGGATGATAGAAGCGATGATGACAGCTAGGCTCGGAGACGATGTATATGCTGAAGATCCTTCAGTAAATGATTTAGAATCACGTGTTGCAGCTATGTTTGGTAAGCCAAAGGCCCTTTTTTTTCCATCTGGAACCATGGCCAACCAAACAGCTATCAAACTTCATACACAACCGGGAGAACAACTAATATGCGATGTATATTCTCATGTTTATAATTATGAAGGTGGCGGAGTTTCTTTTAACAGTGGAGTATCGTGTAAGCTTGTAGATGGACATCGCGGAATGATGACTGCTACACAAGTAGAGGCTGCGATTAACCCCCCTGAATTTTACCACAGTCCACTTACATCATTAGTGTCCTTAGAAAATACTACAAATAAAGGGGGAGGCGCTTGCTGGGATTTTCAAGAAATTTTGAAAGTTAGGTCAGTTTGTGATTCTTATAAACTAGGGCTTCATTTAGATGGGGCACGACTGTGGAATGCTCTGATTTCAAAATCTGAGAAGCCTCAGCAATACGGTGATATATTTGATACGATCTCTGTTTGTTTTAGCAAAGGCTTGGGCGCCCCTGTTGGCTCTGTTTTGGTAGGTAACGAAAACCTGATGAATAAAGCTTTAAGAATACGAAAAATGCTTGGAGGCGGTATGCGACAGGCTGGGTTGCTAGCAGCAGCAGCATCTTATGCCTTGGATCATCAATACGATCGCCTGAAAGAGGACCATCAAAAGGCAAAAGAGATTGCAGGAGTTCTTAATCAATTGGAGGCAGTTTCTAGAGTTGAACCAGTGGAAACAAATATTGTAATATTTAAATTGAATTCTAATAATTCTCAAAATTTGTTTTTAAATACTTTAAAGTCTCACAATATTCTTCTAAGTGATATGGGTGGTGGTAAACTTAGAATGGTCACACACTTAGACTACACAGATGCTATGCATGCAAACCTTTTAGAAATTTTGAGAAAAGCATAATTGTTTTTTTGTAAATTTAACCTCTAAAATCTCGTAATTTACAGCCTTATGAAATTTAAATTACTATCTCTAATTTTAATAAGTTCACTTTTTTCTTGTGACACTAAGACTCAAAAACCAATGTCTGAATTACCAAAAGCACCACTCGCAAAACAAATCCCCAAGAAATTAACAATCCATGACGATGTGAGGGTTGATGAGTTTTATTGGTTAAATGATAGAGAAAATCCTAAGGTGATTGATTACCTTAATCAAGAAAACGACTATTATAACGCCCGCACTGCCAAAACAAAAGATTTTCAAGTGTCTTTATTTGACGAAATGAAGTCTAGAATTAAAGAAGACGATAGTTCGGTACCTTACAAATACAATGGATATTGGTACATCACCAAATTCGAAAAGGGCAAAGATTATCCGATTTACACTCGAAAAAAAGAAACTTTAGAAGCTACAGAAGAATTATTATTCGACTGCAACGTAATGGCAAAAGGCCATTCTTATTTTAGGTTAGTTGGTCTAAATGTCAGCCCTGACAATAATATGATTTCTTACGGAGTTGATACGACGGGAAGACGTCAATATAAACTTCATATTAAAGACCTGAAAACGAATCAGGTTTTTGAAGAGGAAATTAGCAATACAACTGGTGGTAGTACTTGGGCAAACGATAATAAGACCCTGTTTTATACTCTCAAAGATGAAACAACCCTAAGATCTGAAGCGGTGTACAAGCACCTTTTAAATACAGACCCTAAGTTAGATGAATTAGTTTATGAAGAGTTGGATGACACCTTTGGAGTCAGTGTCTATAAAACGAAGTCTAAAAAATATCTTGTAATAGCGAGTTACAGTACATTAACTTCTGAATATCAAATTCTAAATGCAGATAATCCTAATGGTGATTTTCAAATATTTCAACCTAGAACTCGAGGTTTAGAATATGGAATTTCTCATTTTGATGATTCCTTTTATGTAGTATCAAACGCTGATGGGGCTCAGAATTTCAAGTTATCAATAACTTCCGAATTAAAAACCGAAAAAAAATATTGGAAAGATGTAATCCCACATCGAGAAGCTGTATTGTTGGAGGATATTGAAATTTTTAAAGATTTTTTAGTGGTATTAGAACGTGAAAATGGGTTAAATAAGATTCACATAAAACGTTGGGATGGCACCGATAGTTTTTATCTTCCTTTTGAGAGCGAAACTTACACAGCATATACAACTACTAATATTGATTTTGAAACAACTATTTTAAGGTATAGTTTTCAATCACTCACAACTCCTTCTTCTGTCATTGATTTTGATATGGTTACAAAATCTAAATCCGTCAAAAAAGAGCAGAAAGTTTTAGGAAGTAAGTTTAAAAAAGAAAATTATACTTCAGAGCGTGTATGGGCTACCACTTCTGATGGTACACAAGTTCCAATTTCAATAGTTCGTCATATTAGTACAAAAAAATCGGCTGAAACTCCATTGCTATTATACGCTTACGGCTCTTACGGTTCAACAATAGACCCTTATTTTTCCACAGTTAGATTAAGTCTTTTAGATCGTGGATTTATTTTTGCAATAGCCCACGTAAGAGGGGGTGAGTATTTAGGACGCCAATGGTATGAAGACGGAAAATTATTAAATAAGAAAAATACGTTTTTAGATTTTGTGGATTGCTCAAAATACTTGATTAAAAACAATTACACTTCTGCCGAGCACCATTATGCTATGGGGGGCAGCGCGGGGGGACTTTTAATGGGAGCTATTATAAATCTAGCCCCTGAATTGTATAACGGAGTGGTAGCTCAGGTTCCTTTTGTTGATGTTGTGACGACGATGTTAGATGATAGTATACCACTAACTACCGGAGAATATGATGAATGGGGAAATCCAAACCAGAAAGGCTATTACGATTACATGAAGTCGTATTCGCCTTATGACAATATTTCAAACAAACGTTACCCTAACATGCTTGTCACTTCTGGATTACATGATTCTCAGGTTCAATATTGGGAACCTACCAAGTGGGTTGCGAGATTGAGATTACAAAGTAAAAACACATCACAGCTATTCCTTAAAACTAATATGCAAGCTGGTCATGGAGGCGCTTCTGGACGATTTGAAGCTTTAAAAGAAGTGTCTGCTGAATATGCTTTTATTCTTGCCCTGGAATCTATTTTAAATTAAATAAATTTATTTTTTTAATTTAAAATATCATGTCTGTCTATCCTATAAGATACACCAAAATTGATGTTTAATACTGATGGTGTATCTTTATTGTTTAAGCAAAGAGCAGAGTCTAATTGTAAATTTTTATTTAATAAATATCCTGCCCCCATGCGAAATAAATTATCAGCATAGAAATCACTTTTAATTCCTTGAGTTTCTCCAAATATAACCCATTTTGTGTTGATTGAATGGGTTAAGGTTAGTATGTAGCTTAAATCAGTTTGTTCACTTCCTATTCGGTCTATCATGAAGTTAGTAACAAAGACCCAACCTCCATAAAAATTATTTTGAGTAATTAAAGTTCCTCTAAAACTTACTCCTTCTGCTGTAGAGCTAGTGTAAGGGTTGTTTTTACTATCAAAATTAACTCCAGCACTTACTGAAACCGCTGGAATTAGGCTGGCTAATTTAAAGCCTCTGTTAGCGTGATAACTGTAAATATTAGGCTTATTTTCTTTATTTTTGTTAGGATCAAAAATCATGTATTTGGCTCCAATATTGAAATTTTTAAAATTTGATCGTTTATTATTTGTGTTTGCATTGGAATTAAATGATTTAGTATCGTTTTGGTAAACTCCTTGAATATTTAACTCCAAAGCTTCTTTCCAAAAACCATAATGAATATCAAAGTCAACTCCATAGCCTGATACTTTATAATTTGGATATACCTTTCTTTTTTCTCTTACAAAGTATGAACCAAGTTCAAACTGTAAGACTTTCGTACCAACAGAAAAGGCACTTTGAGACGCGCCGGGTCTGTTAGAGTTAATTACGTCAGTGTACTGAGCCTGTGTTTTATTAAACTGAAAGCAAAAAAATATTACAAGTATGAGTTTAAGTGTTTTTTTCATTTCAATTTATTTTTTGAACTTCATTTTTAATAAATTTCCGTAGCTGATTGTAAAGTTATTAACTTTTGTGTTAGTATCATATCAATAAAATCATTTTATATATTTATTAATCAAATAAAAATAAGATTTGTATTTTTGAAAAAAGATAATTTTATGATACAAAATGCGTCAATTATTGGATTCTTAAGGACCATCCTGATTTTTATGCTAGTCTACACTATTTTTAAGTATCTAATGCGCTTACTTGCACCATATATTATGCGTTCAGTAGCTAAAAAGGCAGAAGATCACTTTAGAGCAAAATCAACTTCAAAAGAATCAAACAAAAAAGAAGGTGAAATTAGTGTTGACAAAATACCTAATTCAAAACCTTCAAATAATAGTGTTGGAGAGTATGTCGATTATGAAGAGATTGAATAAATTGATAAAATAATGAATGTCAACTTAAAAAAAACCGTAGCACATCTTTTAGTAATTGTCGGATTCATATTAGTGTCATTATTCTATTTCAGCCCTATTTTAACTGGAAAGAAACTATATCAAAGTGATATAGTTCAGTACACTGGAATGGCTAAGCAACATATAGATTTTCGTGCCATTAATAATACTGAGTCTTATTGGACTAATAGTGCTTTTGGGGGTATGCCTACCTTTCAGCTTGGAGCTAAATACCCTCATAATTATATTAAAAAACTAGATTTAGCACTTCGTTTTTTACCCCGCCCAGCTGATTATCTTTTTTTATATCTCTTTGGTTTTTATATATTACTAATAGTCTTAAAAATTGATTATCGAATAGCTATTTTAGGAGCTTTAGCTTTTGGTTTCTCTACGTATCTGATCATTATTCTTGGGGTTGGCCACAACGCTAAAGCTCATGCAATAGCTTATATGCCATTGGTATTATCAGGCATCATCTTGACTTTTCAAAAACGATATTCTTTAGGGTTTTTTGTAACAGCTATTGCTTCTGGTCTAGAGCTTGTGGCTAATCACCCACAAATGACCTATTATCTTTTAATTTTAATTTTAATATTAGTGATATCCTATTTTGTTCAATATGTTAGATCAAAAGAGCTGCCTGCCTTCTTCAGGGCTTCATCTGTTCTTTTACTAGCAGCTTTTTTCGCCCTTTCGATGAACGCAACTAATTTGTTAGCAACAAGTTCTTATGCTAAAGAAAGTACTCGTAGTAAAAGTGAATTATCAATTAATTCAGACGGTAGTGTTAAGGAACAAAGCTCTGGCTTAGATAAGGCTTATATCACTCAATTTAGTTATGGAATATTAGAAACTTTCAACCTTTTTATACCTCGTTTTATGGGAGGTGGAAATCGTGAAGATCTTGGGAAAGGTTCTGAAACGTATAAAGCTTACAGAGCGCTTGGAGCTACTCCTGTACAATCTCTTCAGGAGTCCAAACGAGCCCCTATGTATTGGGGGGATCAACCGATTGTAGAAGCACCGGCTTATATTGGAGCTGTGGTTATATTTTTATTTGTATTGGCCTTGTTCTTATATCAAGGCCGTTTTAAATGGTGG
>JAQWYU010000182.1 GCA_029253805.1 Flavobacteriaceae bacterium
TAGAAATATTCGAAAATACATCCCCCTTGAAAATAGGTTTCAATAGTGAGTTTACCTCTTTCATTTTTTGAGAACAAGTGTCAAACAAAAGTTCATCTTTTTTTTTAAATAGTTCATAACCTCCTAGCTGCTGATAGCAAAGAGCATCATCTCCTAAAGTAGTTCTCAACAAGTTTAGTCCTTTATGACGTTGACTAACAAGTTCGAGAACTTCAGATTCAGTATGTGATTCCAGGTCTTTTAAAATCTCGCTTAAACTACCAAAACAGGCAAAACCCGCATTTTTAGTGCTTGCTCCTTGCGGGAAAAGTCCTTTTTCAAGAATTATTATTTTGGTATTTGGTTGTTTTATTTTGAGGTGAAGTGCAGTACTCAATCCGACAATTCCACTACCAACAACTACATAATCGACATTGGTTAACCAAGTTTTTTGTTCCCAATAGGATAAATTCATAGTTAAAATTACAATATTTTTTAACGAAAATGATAATGGATTAGACATAAAAAACTCCAAATTAAAATTCGGAGTTTTTTTTATTTAAAGTTTATTATTGGGCTTCATTTCAAAGTCTTCCATGAACTTAGTAGTATAATTTCCAGCAATATATTCTGGATGATCCATTAACTGACGGTGAAATGGAATTGTGGTTTTAATACCCTCAATTACAAACTCATCTAGAGCACGTTTCATTTTGTGAATCGCTTCCACTCTTGTTTGAGCTGTTGTGATTAATTTCGCGATCATTGAATCATAATTGGGTGGAATAGTGTAACCTGCATAAACATGAGTATCTAGTCTCACTCCGTGACCCCCAGGTGAATGTAAAGTTGTTATTTTTCCAGGTGATGGTCTAAAGTCATTAAACGGATCTTCTGCATTAATTCGACATTCTATAGAATGCAAACTTGGAAGGTAGTTTTTTCCCGAAATTGTAACCCCTGCTGCTACTAATATTTGCTCACGAATAAGGTCAAAATTAATAACTTGTTCTGTTATAGGATGCTCAACTTGAATACGAGTGTTCATTTCCATGAAATAAAAATTCCGGTGTTTATCAACCAGAAATTCAACAGTCCCTGCTCCTTCGTATTTAATGAATTCTGATGCCTTAACCGCTGCTTCACCCATTTTTTTTCGTAATGCTGTTGTCATAAAAGGAGATGGCACTTCTTCTGTTAATTTTTGGTGACGACGTTGAATTGAACAATCTCTTTCTGACAAATGACAAGCATTTCCTTTAGAGTCTCCTATGATTTGAATTTCAATATGACGTGGTTCTTCAATGAGTTTTTCCATGTACATATCATCATTTCCAAAAGCTGCTTTAGATTCTTGCCGTGCAGAATCCCATGCATCCTTAAGATCTTCTTTATTCCATACGGCACGCATTCCTTTTCCTCCACCTCCGGCAGAAGCCTTTAGCATTACGGGATATCCGGTTTTCTTAGCGATTACCTTACATTCTGCAAAAGTTTCAATAACACCTTCACTTCCAGGAACACAAGGGACCCCTGCTAATTTCATCGTTGCTTTTGCATTAGCCTTGTCTCCCATTCGATCAATCATTTCTGGAGTAGCTCCAATAAATTTGATACCATGTTCTTCACATATTTTTGAAAAGCGCGCATTTTCAGATAAAAAGCCATAACCAGGGTGAATCGCGTCTGCGTTAGTAATTTCTGCTGCAGCAATAATATTAGATATTTTGAGGTAGGATTCACTGCTGGCTGCTGGGCCTATACAAACAGCTTCATCTGCAAATTTAACGTGAAGGCTTTCAGAATCCGCTGTTGAATAAACAGCAACTGTTTGAATACCCATTTCTTTACACGTTCTTATAACTCTTAGGGCTATTTCACCACGATTGGCTACTAGTATTTTTTTAAACATACTTATAAGCTTTTAAAATGTAAAATTCCAAATTCTACAAATAGGATTTGTTATGGAATTTTAAAATAAGGTTATGATGGATCTACTAAAAATAATGGCTGATCAAATTCAACTGGAGACGAATCATCTACAAGAACTTTAACAATCTTTCCAGTGATTTCAGATTCAATTTCATTAAATAATTTCATCGCCTCAATAACACAAAGAATATCTCCATCAGAAATTGACTGACCTACTTCAACAAACAAAGGTTTATCAGGTGAAGGTCTTCTGTAAAATGTTCCAATTATAGGAGATTTAATTGTAATGTATTTAGAGTCCTCTAAAGGCGGCGCTGGAATTTTTGATTCTTGGGCTTGAGGCACCTCAATAGGAACTGCAGTAGCTGCTTGCAACTGAGTAGCGGGAGCAGTTACTAACTGCTGCACAGTAGTGTTACCTGTTGAACCCGTTTTGATAGTGATTTTAAAATCATCTGTTTCTAATTTCACTTCACTTGTACCTGACTTAGCTACAAATTTAATTAAATTTTGAATTTCTTTTAAATCCATAATTATAGTTTTTAGTGTTTAATTATTTTTTTTAGAATTGTAAGCCCATTTCAAATAAACGGAACCCCAATTAAACCCGCCACCAAAGGCAGCAAATATTAAATTGTCGCCTTTTTTTAATTTAGATTCATAATCACTTAGTAACAATGGTAATGTTCCAGAAGTGGTATTTCCGTATTTTTCAATATTCATCAATACCTTTTTTGGGTCCAAATTAATCCTATTGGCTGTAGCGTCTACAATACGTTTGTTCGCTTGATGAGCTACTAACCAATCTACCTTGTCGTTTTCTAAGTTATTTCGATCTAATATTTTTTCTGTAGCATCTGCCATGTTAAAAACTGCATTTTTAAAAACAGTCTTACCATCTTGATAAATAAAATGATTTTTTTTCTTGAGGGATTCATCAGTGATTGCATTGGATGAGCCACCATGAGTACCTCGCAAGAACTCTCTTCCTGTACCATCACTCCTCAAATACTCATCTTGAATTCCTAAGCCTTCATTATTAGCTTCAAAAAGAACAGCACCTGCACCATCTCCAAATATTATACATGTGGCTCTATCCTCATAATTAATCAT
>JAQWYU010000183.1 GCA_029253805.1 Flavobacteriaceae bacterium
TTGATGTTGCTAGAAAATTACTTATTTTAGTGCGGGAATGTGGTGAAACCATAAATATGAATGCTATAAAAAATGATACGTTTTTAACCAAAAAATGTATGACTGCCAGTTCGGTAGAAGACTTCTTTGAAAATTTAAAATTTGAAGAAGCTCATTTTCAAAAGCTTTTATCATCTGCAGAATCCAATCAATGTCAATTAAAGTATGTGGCAGAATATAAAAACGGAGTCGCTAAAGTTGGCTTAAAAGAAATTCCAGAAGGCCACCCCTTTTATAATTTAGAAGGTAAAGATAATATTGTAATGTTTTATACGAATCGATATAATGATCAACCAATGATTATCAAAGGAGCAGGAGCAGGATCTGAAGTTACTGCATCAGGTTTATTTGCAGATATCGTTAGAATCTCAAAAAACTAAATAAATGAACGAAATAAAAATTTTTTGTCCCGCTACTGTCTCAAATGTATCTTGTGGTTTTGATGTTCTGGGATTTTGTTTAGAGGCTATTGGAGATGAAATGATTATTCGGAAAACTACAAAGAAAGGAATTAAAATTACAAAAATTGAAGGATATGACTTGTCTTTCGAAGTAAACAAAAATGTAGCTGGTGTATCTGCTCTGGCTTTATACGAAAACGCAAATCCCGATTTTGGGTTTGAAATTGAAATTTATAAAAAAATTAAACCCGGAAGTGGTATTGGAAGCAGTTCCGCAAGTGCAGCAGGAAGTGTGTACGGAATGAATGTTTTATTGGGCTCCCCCTATACCCCACTAGAACTTACAACTTTTGCTATAAAAGGTGAGGCCTTGGCAAGCCAGAGCGAACATGCAGATAACATTGCACCTGCTCTATTTGGAGGCTTTACATTGGTTAAAAGCTTGTATCCCTTAGAAATAATACAAATTCCAACTCCTGATGATTTATTTGCTGTTGTTTTACACCCACAAATTGAAATAAAAACTGCTAATGCTAGAAAAATACTTCCAAAAGAAATTCCTTTGAAAAATGCGATCAAACAATGGTCCAATGTTGGTAGTCTTATTCACGGCTTACATACTAATGACTATGGCTTAATCAGTCGTTCTTTAATAGATGTGGTGGCTGAACCAGTTAGAAGTCAATTAATTCCTGGATTTGAAAGTATCAAAGAAGCTGCATCAAAAAATAATGCATTAGGTACTGGGATTTCCGGCTCTGGTCCCTCAGTATTTAGTTTGTGTAAAAGTCAACAAACTGCAATTAATGTTAAGAAAGCGATTAAGCAAGCTTATGCAAAACATGATGTCCCGTTTCAAATCTATGCCTCAAAAATAAATATGGATGGCGTAAAAGAACTCAACAAGAAATAAAGATGAATTATTACAGTTTAAATCAAAAAGCGCCAAATACTACTTTTGAAGATGCCGTTATTAAAGGGATTGCACCGGACAGAGGATTATATTTTCCAGAAACAATTACTGCATTAGACCCCTACTTTTTTGAATCAATAGAAACTTTATCAAATGAAGAAATTGCTTATGAAGCCATTAAACAGTTTATAAGTCCTGAGATTCCAAAAGATATATTAAAATCAATTGTTTCTGAAACCTTGAATTTTAAATTTCCTATTGTAAAGCTCACAGACTCAATATCTACACTTGAACTGTTTCACGGCCCAACAATGGCTTTTAAAGACGTAGGAGCTAGATTTATGGCGCGTTGCTTAGGCTATTTTAATGAAAATAATTCCAACGAAATAACAGTATTAGTAGCAACTTCTGGTGACACCGGCGGGGCTGTTGCAAATGGATTTTTGGGAGTCAAAGGTGTAAGAGTAATTATTTTATACCCAAGTGGAAAAGTTAGTAATATTCAAGAAAAACAACTTACAACTTTAGGAAGGAATATCACTGCTCTCGAAGTTGAGGGTACTTTTGATGATTGTCAAGACATGGTAAAAAAAGCCTTTTTAGACGATGAACTTACCTCAAAAATGCAACTAACTTCTGCTAACTCAATCAATGTTGCTCGTTGGCTTCCACAATTATTTTATTTTATGTTTGCATATAAACAGTTGAAAAACAAATATGACGACATTGTATTTTCAGTTCCTAGTGGAAACTTTGGAAATATCTGTGCAGGTATGATTGCACAAAAGCTCGGATTGCCCATTAGTCATTTTATTGCATCAAATAATGATAATAATGTTGTCACTCGATATTTAAAATCAGCAAATTACAATCCAAAACCTTCTGTTCAAACAATTAGTAATGCTATGGATGTTGGAAATCCAAGTAATTTTATTCGAATTCAAGCAATTTATAACAATGATTTTTATTCATTAAAGTCGAATTTATCTTCTTACAGCTTTTCAGATAAAGAAACAAAAGATGCGATGATTGAAGTTTACAATTCTACAGGTTATATCGTAGATCCTCATGGTGCTGTAGGATATTTAGGTAGTAAATCATATTTAACGAACAACCCTAGTGCTCATTGTGTTTTCTTAGAAACAGCACACCCAACAAAATTTTTAGATGTTGTAAAAGAAGTTGTTAGTGATGATATTCCATTGCCAAAACAAATTAAATCAGTTATTGATAAAGTAAAAGTGGCAACTCCAATTAATAACTACTTAGAATTTAAGGCCTTTTTATCGCAATTATAATCAGTTTCAGTTCCTAATTTTGTTTAGATTTGTAGATAAAAACAAATTTAAAATGAAAAAGATTGCACTCCATTCAGTACACGAAGCACTAAATGCTAAGATGGTCCCCTTTGGAGGATATATAATGCCTGTACAATACGAAGGGGTAACTGTTGAGCATCAAACTGTTCGTCAAGGAATAGGCGTGTTTGATGTGTCTCACATGGGTGAGTTTATTATAGAGGGTCCTATGGCTTTGGAACTCATACAAAGTATTTCTTCAAATGATGCTTCTAAACTGACAATAGGAAAAGCACAATACAGCTGTTTACCAAATGATTTTGGTGGTATTGTAGACGACTTAATTATTTATAAAATTAAAGAATCGTCTTATTTACTTGTTGTAAATGCGAGTAATATTGAAAAAGACTGGGACTGGATTACTTCTAAAAACTCTGTGGGTGCAGAAATGATAAATAAAAGTGATGATTATTCACTATTGGCAGTTCAAGGTCCTTCATCAGTTGAAGCAATGCAGAGTTTATCAAGCGAAGATTTGTCAGAAATTGACTTCTACAATTTTAAAATTTCTGATTTTGCTGGAATTCAAAATGTCATTATTTCGGCAACTGGCTACACTGGAAGTGGAGGCTTTGAAATTTATTGTAAAAACTCGGATGTTAAGCATATATGGAAACGTATATTTGAAGCTGGAAGTCCATATGGCATCAAACCAATTGGATTAGCAGCCAGAGACACACTAAGACTCGAAATGGGGTACTGTCTTTATGGAAATGATATAAATGACAAAACATCTCCAATAGAAGCAGGCTTAGGATGGGTGACTAAATTCTCAAAATCATTTACGAGTTCTGATGCTCTAGAAATTCAAAAACAAAATGGTACAAAAAAACGTCTGGTTGGATTTGAGTTGTTGGAACGTGGTATTCCAAGAAAAGACTACCGAATTGAAGATACAGAAGGAAACGAGATAGGTATCGTTACTTCTGGAACTATGGCGCCATCTCTTGGGAAAGGAATAGGATTAGGTTATGTGTTGAGTGATTTTATAAAAGTAGGGACTGATCTCCGCATAGCGATCCGTAAACATAAAGTAGCTGCCAAAGTAGTAAAGCTTCCATTTTATAAAAAATAATATATTTATTTCGTGGCAACATTAAAAAAACATCGAGTTCTTATTCTTGGAGTTAGTGGTTTTTTAGGTGGATCTATATATAGAGAACTCTACCCCTACTTACAAACCTTTGGAACTTACAGGACTTCTATTGTTTCACATGAAAAAAATAGACATTTTTATAAATATAATTTTGAAGAAGACGATATTTTTGAGATTTTAAATTCTGTAAAGCCATCTATTGTAATTTCATCACTCAGAGGTGACTTTTCAGCTCAATTTATAGCTCACAAACATCTCTGTGAATATGTAAATAACACAAGAAACTGCAAGATAATTTTCTTGTCGTCTGCTAATGTTTTTGATGCTTACAGCAAATTTCCAAGCTATGAAAATGACACAACATTAAGTAATAGTATTTACGGTCATTTTAAAATTCGTATTGAACAATTAATTCTAAAACTACCACAAAAAAAACATGCAATAATTAGATTACCAATGGTCTTTGGTGCACAATCTCCTAGAAATAACGAAATTAAAACACTAATCAAACTAAATGAACCAATTGAATTATTTCCTAACTTAATAATTAATGTTAATTCAGGGAAAAAAGTGTCTCAACAATTACATTATATAATCAACAGAAACAAATATGGAACTTATCATTTAGGAAGTACTGATTTAGTGTGTCATGATGACTTCATTAAAGAACTAGTCAATAAATTGGGGGGTAATAAAAGTCGATACAAAATGGTTTACACAACCAATGAATCTCGCTATTTAGCAGTTTTACCAAAATATAACAAACTTCCAAAACACCTACAACTAAATAGTGATCATGTTTTAAACAACTTAATTTAAGTAATAAACTATTATAATATTTGTTTTTCAATACAGCATTTTTATTTTTGTTAGACAAAATAAACTGTAAACTATGGGTAGAGCTTTTGAGTTCCGTAAAGCAAGAAAAATGAAGCGATGGTCTGCAATGAGCAAGGCATTTACGCGCATTGGAAAAGATATAGTTATGGCTGTAAAGGAAGGTGGACCTGACCCAGATAGCAACTCTCGTTTAAGAGCAGTTATCCAAAACGGAAAAGCGGTTAACATGCCTAAAGACAATATTGAACGTGCAATTAAGCGAGCTAGTGATAAAAATCAAGGAGATTATAAAGAGGTTTTGTTTGAAGGATACGGCCCACATGGAATAGCTATACTAGTGGAAACAGCTACAGACAACAATACACGAACAGTTGCTAATGTCAGAAGTTATTTTAATAAATGTAATGGTAATATGGGCACATCAGGTTCCGTAGTTTTTATGTTTGATCATAGTTGTAATTTTAGAATAAATGCTGAAGGACTTGACGTAGAAGAGGTAGAACTTGAATTTATAGATTTTGGAGCTGAAGAAGTTTTCTCAGATGATGATGGAATTTTAATCTATGCACCTTTTGAGTGTTTTGGAGCCATTCAATCGGCATTAGAATCTCGTAAAATAGATATTCTTTCTTCTGGATTTGAGCGCATACCTCAAGTGACAAAACCGTTAAATGATGAACAAATAAAAGACGTAGATAAATTATTAGAAAAACTAGAAGAAGATGATGATGTTCAAAACGTATATCATACAATGCAAGAATAATTAAGAGTACTTAGGTACTTTTCCTATTACCCCTTCAAAAAAAGCACGCATAAATTTAAAGTCTGAATCGATATCGTCTGTTGGAAAAAATGGTTTAGATATACAATTTTTCTTATTCTTAAAGTCAAAAGTGATCATAACAATTGGAACATTAGCCTTTTTTGCTATGTAATAAAACCCTGTTTTCCAAGTATCTACTTTTTTTCGAGTACCCTCTGGAGCTAAGACCATGCGAAAGATGAGTCTATTATTAAATAATCTAGCTATAGCATCAACTTGATTTTCATTTCCGTTGCGTTTGATTGGTGCGCCTCCAAGAGCTTTAAAAAACCAACCTGTTATTGGATTAAAAAGAGACTCTTTGCCGACAAAATTTGCTTCCATTTGAATAATAGAACGCAATAACACACCAATATAAAAATCATGCCAACTTGTATGTGGGGCAGCAATAATTACAGCTTTTTTGACAGAACTAAATTGATCGAAACCTCCAAAGCTCCAGCCTAGCAAACGATGATATATAAATTTCGAAATTTTCTGCATAATTACATTTTTGAATAAAGATCTTTTAATAAAGGTCTAGTAATTTTTATTTTCCAATCTTTTCCTAGAGCATTTTCCCATAACGGCTCAAGACTTAGAGCTATATCGATCATAGAGTCAAACTGTTTCTGTGTTAGGTTTGAGCAAACTCCTTTGGGTAATAAAATATTATGCTTAGCTTTCATTTGTCTAAATATACGTACACCTTCAGGATAAAATGCTTCAAGCTGGTCAAATACAATACAATTACCTATTCCATGTTTAACTCCTAGCAAATAAGACATTCCGTAACTTAACGCATGGGCAACTCCAACTTGTGAATAAGAAATACTCATACCGCCATGCCATGAAGCCATCATTAGTTTATCTTGGCTTTCATTTTGTGGTAGTGAATTTAAGAAAACATCTTTACATAAATTTAATGCTGTGTTTCCATATGTTTCACTGAACGAGTTTATAAAATTACCCTTAAGAGATTCAACACAATGAATAAAACAATCCATGCCTGTATAAAACCATTGATCTTTAGGAACGTCTTTTGTAAGTTCCGGATCTAAAATGACCTGATCAAATGGAGTGAAATCGCTGTTAATTCCTAACTTTTTTGTTGGACCTGTTAGTACAGAAGTTCTTGAAACCTCAGAGCCTGTACCAGATATTGTTGGAATCCCAACGTGGTATATTCCCTTGTTTTTAATTAAATCCCATCCCTGATAATCCTCACAATATCCTTCATTAGTAAGCATCAATGAAACTGCCTTAGCTAAGTCCATAATTGTACCTCCACCTATTCCGATAATTCCTGAAGGTAAGATGCTAGAGCTTAATATAATATTTTCTACTAAAGTGTCTACCTGACAAGTCTTAGGCTCATGTTTTGCCGATATAAAAATAATTCTGTCAGCATAAAGTAATGGGATTTTAGAAACAAAACTTGAATCGTTCTCAAAAACATCGTCTACTAGAAATATGAATGGTGCATTTTCGTTCTTACGCAGTGGAGCAAGAATTTCACCAAGTTGATTGAAACTACCGCGGCCAAAAACAACCTTAGATACCAAAGGGAAATTTTTAAAACTCATAGGCTATAAATTATAAATATGATTTAAAATTATTTAACATTTAAGAAATCCTGAAATTTTTGTGAAAAAAGACTAACATGGTAGCCGTCTACAAGTGCATGATTAACACTAATTGAAACATTCATCAATAATCTATCTCCGTGTTGATATGACTTACTAAAAGCTATTTTGGGAATAGAATCTTGTAGTCCTGAAAAAGGTTCTTTTTGTGAAGAAAAGCTAAACCACGGTAGTGCTGAACAATGAATACAATCTAATCCATACTTAGGAGGATAGAGTTCAGAAGATTCATGTACCCGCTGCTTCTCTCCTATTATATTTAAATTAAATTCTTCAAAATTTTCAGAAAAATTAATATAACTGAACCCGAATGTGTGATCCGGTCTCAAAATAGTAGCAGAAGCATGTATTACATCTAGCTCAAAAATCTCATCGTTAATAATCCTATATTTAAAATTTTCAGTTTGGTTAATAGCCATCATACATGCATGAAGATAAACAGCAAAAAAACTTATATTGTAATCTTTGGATTTCTTGTAGGCTACAGTCACATCCAAAGGAATAGTAAGAGCAAAATAGGGGTCTTTTAGTGCAATAAAATGGTAGTAATGTTGCCTTCTGTTCCAATTTTTTAAATCAATTTTTTTCAATTTTCATAATTTAATTATTAGATCTTAAAATGGTTTTTGCACGTTGTAAATCTTCAGGTGTATCTATTTCTACTCCTTGAATATTTGATTCAACCATTTTTATTTTTTTTCCAAATTCTAAATATCGTATGCATTCAATTTTTTCAGAAAGCTCTAACATTTCCATTGGTAGTTTAGTAAATTCCAACAAAGCTTCTTTTCTAAATGCATAAACTCCCTTATGTTTAAAATATTTGGTATTAACAGTCGAGTCTCTTTGATAGGGAATTGGACTTCTGGAAAAATAAAGTGCAAAATTTCGTTGATCAACAATAACTTTTACCGTATTTGGATTTTCAATTTCATTAACATCAGTAATATGTACCATCAGTGATGCTAAATCAATTTCTTTCTCAGTATCAGTTTTAAAGACACTTATAACTTTATCAAGACTTTCACAGTCAGTAAATGGTTCATCTCCTTGAACATTGACGACCAAATCACAATTAACGGATTTAACTGCCTCCGCAATACGATCGCTACCAGATTCATGGTGATTAGTACTCATTATTACTAGACCACCATTTTTTTTAATTTCGTGACTAATGATTTCACTATCAGTTACAACATATACCTCACTAAATAACTTTGTATTTACTGTAGCTTTGTATGTCCTTAATATTACACTTTCACCTTCAAGGTCTTGCATTAATTTACCTGGAAATCTTGATGCACTGTATCTGGCAGGTATCATAGCAATTATTTTCATAAGAAATTTTAATTGATGTTATTCAAAATTACACAAATTTAATAAGTTAAATATATGTAAAAGCTATATTATTGATCTACAAAAAAATCATCTTTAAATCCTATTAGAAAAAGCTTATTTTTTGCCCGTGTAATTGCGGTATACAACCATCGTAAATAATCACGATCAATTCCATTTGGAAGATATGGTTGTTCAACAAATACAGTATCCCATTGTCCTCCTTGTGATTTATGACAAGTAATCGCATAAGAAAACTTAACCTGAAGAGAATTTAGATATTTACTCTTTTTAACTCCTAAAAATTTTTTATATGAAGATGATTCGTCCTCAAAATCTTTGAGAATTTCTTGGTATAGCTTATTGGATTGGTCGTAAGGTAATGATGGTGTTTCTAATGTAATAGTGTCTAACATGAGGACTGTTTCAAAAGGACGCATTTTTGGGTAATCTACCATCCTAATTTTAACTTCAGCAAATCGAAATCCATATAATTCTTTAATACTAAATATCTCTAAAACTTCAATAATATCTCCATTAGCAATAAATCCAGCTTCAGTGGTAGGTTTTAACCAAAAATAATTGTTTTTAACAATCATTAAAAAATCACCCGATGTTAGCTCATTTTCGTTAAATAAAATTCTCGAACGGATCTGTTCATTGTATAAATTAGCACGTTTATTAGATCGAACGATTAAGGCAGTGTCCTCGTTGCCTAATGTAGCATAGGCATCGTTTATTGACTCTAAAATTTCATAACCATCATTTAGTCTAACTATATCAATAAAACCATTTAAACTAAAAAGAAAAGAATCATAATAAGAATTTAAAATAGCTTCTCTCAAAAGTGTTGCATTATGTAGAATACCAGAGTCATCGCCCTGCCTTACTACTTCATCTAATTCCAAGCTAATAACTTCTTTGTTATAGTTAAGCTCTAAATTAGATTCATTTAGAGCTGGACTTAAATCCAGCTTTACGGGTGGTAACTGTGCTGTATCTCCTATGAGTAATAACTTGCATTGGTGTCCAGAATAAACGTACTGCATCAAATCATCCAACAAAGAGCCACTTCCAAATAACTTAGCCTGGTTAGAAATGTCAGAAATCATTGAAGCTTCGTCTACAATAAACAAAGTTTTTTTGTGTTTATTTGGGGCAAGAATAAATGACATTTTTCCATTTTTATCTGCACGTGGAGTATAAATTTTTTTATGGATTGTAAATGCTTCATTTTTAGAATAATTACTAATTACTTTTGCGGCTCTACCTGTTGGAGCAAGTAAAACTGCTGATTTTTTAGCACGCCATAGATTTTTCACTAAAACACTAATTATTGTAGTTTTACCTGTCCCAGCGTAACCCTTTAACACAAAAACATCACTTGTAAGTGTGCTAAATATAAAATTAGAAAGCTTCTGTAGTCCTGTGTTTTGTTTTAATGTAGGGGTAAAAGGAAAACTAGTTTTCAAAAATTTATAAAAATCATTAGAATCCATAAAGCTACATTACACAAAATTATTTATTCAAATATAGAAATGATTTTTGCCAACATTCACTTTATTGAATAAAAAAAAATTGTAGATTTGTGATGTTTCAAAATTAATTTAAAAAATATGGTAATTTTAGGAGTAATATTAGTCATTCTATTAACTATCTTGATTGTATATCTAATTGATAAAGCATTTCCAAAAAAATACAAATCATTTGTTCTTCTTGGACTTTGG
>JAQWYU010000184.1 GCA_029253805.1 Flavobacteriaceae bacterium
GAATTAATTGTTAAACTAAATAAAAATGCAATAGCTAAAAGACCGCTATGCCAAATTGATTTAGTTAAGTTTTGAGTAATTTTTTTCATAATTTAATTTAGATTAGTTATTTAATAATTGGTGTACACCTACAAATGTAATTACAACATCTCAAGAGCTTTGTAAAGTTTGAGGAAATAAATGTAATAATTGAAGCAAGTTTGATTATTTATTCACAAACTAAAAATACAACTAACAATGAACTGATTCACAACTATTAAGTGTAAAATCGATTAAGTGTTTAATATTTTCGATTAAAAAACAGACATAACACAAGCTATTACATTAGTTATTAATAAATAAAAAACCCTATCAACTAATTGATAGAGCTGATCATAAAATAAAAAAAATTAGTTTTCTGTGACCATGTCCATTACAGCGTCACTGACTCCCATATTACTAAAACCTCCATCGTTAAATAAATTTTGAAGAGTAACACGCTTAGTCAAATCACTAAATAGACTTACGGTATAATTGGCGCAGTCTAATGCAGTAGCGTTTCCAAGTGGAGACATTTTCTCAGCATACGAAATAAACCCATCAAAACCTTTAACACCTTTTCCAGCTGTTGTTGGAGTTGGTGACTGGGAAATTGTATTAACACGAACGTTTTTGTCGCGTCCAAAAAAGTAACCAAAACTACGTGCAATACTTTCCAATAGTGCTTTATTGTCAGCCATATCATTATAGTCTGGAAATACACGCTGTGCTGCCATATATGTAAGAGCTACAATACTGCCCCACTGGTTCATTGCATCATTTTTGTATAGTGTTTGCATTACTTTATGAAAGGACATCGCAGAAACATCCGTACCTTTTTGAGTCCAATCGTACTTTTGGTCAGTATAAGCTCGCCCTTTTCTAACGTTAATTGACATTCCAATGGAATGGAGTACGAAATCTAATTTACCACCGAGAATATTTACAGATTGTTTTACTAAATTCTCTAAATCTTCTTCTGAAGTTGCATCGGCTGGAATAACTTTAGAACCAGTTTTTTCAGCTAACTCATTAATCTGACCCATTCGCATTGCAATTGGTGCGTTCGATAATACAAAAGTTCCACCTTCTTCATGTACCCGCTCTGCCGTAATCCAAGCTATTGAGTTAGGGTCAAGAGCTCCAAAGATAATTCCGCGTTTTCCTTTTAGTAAATTGTAAGACATAGTCATATGTTTTAAATGCTTATATTTGTTTAATAATTGAATGCAAAGATAGCATTAATTCAACAACTGTTGTGCATGAGCTATAGCAGAATCAGAAACTTGCTCTCCCCCTAACATTTGTGCGATCTCAACTAGACGCTCCTCTTTGGACAACTTTTTAAGAGAAATTACAGTTGACTTACCGGCATTTTTTTTAAAGACTTTAAAGTGAGATTTTCCTTTCACCGCTATTTGAGGTAAATGTGTGATTGAAAAAACTTGCATGGAAAGACTCATTTGATTCATAATATCTCCCATTTTGTGGGCAATTTCTCCTGAAAGTCCTGTGTCAATTTCATCAAACATAATAGTTGGTAACTTTTGATATTTAGAAATTATATATTTAACTGCTAACATAATTCTTGAGAGTTCGCCTCCAGAAGCTGCTTTTTTAATAGGTAAAAACTGACCTCCTTTGTTAGCGTTAAACAAAAACTCTAAATAATCCTTTCCGTTATTTAAAAAAGAATCAGACGGATTTAACGAAATCTTAAATCTTGCGCTAGACATACCTAAATCAGAAAGAATAGTTTCTAACTTTGTTACTAATTTAGAAACAACAGATTTTCTTTTTTCATGAATTTTAATAGACTCGTCATCTAATTGTTTTACAAGTGATCTTAGTGCCTTCTCAGTTAATATTATTGATGACTCAATTGAAGCTAAAGAATCTACTTTTGATTCCAGTTCAGACTGAATAACAATAAGTTCTTGTACCGAATTAGCGTTGTGTTTAGAAAATAAGTTATTTATTCTCTGAAGAATATAATCAATCTGACTTAGTCGTGATGGGTTTGTATCAACCTTGGATTGTTCAAATTCGATCTCACTGAAAATATCACTAATTTCTATGGAGGCACTTTGAATTCTGTCTGAGAATGGTTGATATGCTGAAGATATATCCGTCAGTTTGTAAAAAACTTGTTTAAGTTTGAGTAAATTTGAAGCTACTCCTAAGTCTTCCGAGCTAATTATTTGAATCGCTAAAGAAAGTTCAGACTGAATGAGCTCTACGTTGTTCAAAGAATTATACTCCATCTCAAGTGATTCCATGTCAATTGAATGTAAATTTACCTCCATTAATTCATTTAAAAGAAATGAGTTATAATCCATATCTTTTTGGGATTTAGATTTTAAGTTGTTTAATTCAATTAATTTTTTTTGTGTTGTCTTATATAATTTTAATAATTGTTGGTATCTTTGAATAGAGTTGTAATTTTTCGCAAGTGAATCTAGGACTTGAAACTGGAAATCATCACTTATCAGCTCTAGTGTTTGCTGCTGAGAATGAACGTCTATTAATTGTTCCCCAAGAGCTGATAGAATAGAGAGATTAACTGGCGAATCGTTAATATAAGCTCTTGACTTGCCAGACGGCAAAACTTCTCTACGCAAAATCGTGTGAGTTTCGAAATCTAAATCATTAGTTTCAAAAAATGACTTAAGATTAAAATTATCAATATTAAAAACAGCCTCAATAATACACTTTTTAGTAATATCGTTGATATGAGAAAAGTCTACACGCCTACCAAGTACTAGTCCCAAACCACTGAGTAAAACAGACTTACCAGCACCGGTTTCACCAGTAATTATAGTTAAACCACTATCAAACTGAACATGTAAGTAGTCAATTAAAGCATAGTTTTTTATGTAAAGTTCAGAAAGCAATAGCTAATATATTTTGGAACTAAGTTAATCTTTATGGCAAAATAATTGGAATTGAAATTAAAAAATTAAAATTTAATATTCTTCCACTTACTTGAGTGCATTGGGGCAACCTTAGTAAGCATCGATACAAATTTAGCAGTATTAACACTAGGTCCATCAGAAAAAATATCTGAAATTTCATCTACTTTTGCATCAAAGAAAACACGTAAAAGAAATGAATTAGGCCGGCTATTATTTAAGGTTTCAAATTTCATAAGTGAATTAACAAGCGCTATTTTACCTCCTTTTACATCATTAGCCATTACATCTAGACCTTTAAAGTGGTAGTTAAATAAAACCGAATGGAAATCCTTGAATGTAGGAGAAAGAATATTATTAATAAGAGCACTCCTAGTTTGAGCGCCACCAATTGGAGGCTCCCATCCTTTAAAGCCACTTTGTTGAGAGTAGTTCACAATATCGCGTGCTTGCTTGTAATACGAACTGCCACCGTTGAGTTCAAAAGTATCTGCATCCATTCCTAAAATCATATACACATGAAAAGATATTACAGAAACTAAATTGGATTCAAATTGTGTGGTATTAAAGTTTAAATTCTGATATTCTAAATAATTGAAATTAAAATTTTTATCATTAAAGTTGTAAACTGGGCTAAAATAAGATGAATTATAAACAGGTCTAGCTGATTGAATCTGAATTGATGCTTGAAAAGCATCAGACTGATAGTTTTGAATATTAATGACCATACTGCATTCTATTCTCTCTTGATTTACAAAGCTTTTCGATGACCAACGTGTATTGTTAACAAATTCGTTTAATTGTTTTTCAAGAGTTTTAAAAACTTGCACATTTTCATTCCCTGTTTGCTGTGCATTAACACTAAGATTGCAGTTAAGTTCCTGAGAATTTGAACTCAAAGACAATAAGAAACCAATAAATAAAAACTTGTTACGCATTAATCTGGTTTTGAATTTCAGTCATAATATCGGCTGCAACATTAGCTTTGGATTTTAAAGGGTAGGCAGTCTGAACTAGGTGTTTATCAATCAAAGTAACCTTATTAGTTTCAAAACCAAATCCGGCACCAGGATCATTCAACGAATTTAAAACAATTAAATCTAAATTTTTAGATTTTAATTTAATTATCGCATTTTCTATTTCGTTGTTAGTTTCTAAAGAAAAACCTACAAGAATTTGATTTGACTTTATAGCACCAAGTGATGCTAAAATATCTGATGTTTTCTCTAGCACTATTGATAAATTTTTAGTTGTCTTTTTTATTTTAGAAGTTGCAAAATTCTTAGGTTTATAGTCGGCTACTGCAGCAGATAAAATAGCGACATCAACAGAACTAAAATGTAGATGCACTTGATTAAACATCTCAAGTGCACTCACAACTGGGATTGTGTTTACACGTGAATTATTTAACTTGTAATGAGTTGGACCTGTGATATATACAACTTCTGCACCTAGAAGTGCTGCCTTTTGTGCTATCTCAAAACCCATTAAACCGCTTGAATGATTACCTATGAAACGAACTGGATCAATTGCTTCATAAGTAGGCCCTGCTGTGACAAGAAATTTTTTACCGTAAAACGGTAATTGCACTAGTATATTAGATTCTATTAGAGAAATAATTGCTTCGGGTTCTGCCATTCTGCCAGCTCCAACTAGCCCACTAGCTAACTCTCCTGACGTGGCTGGAATCATAATATTTCCAAAAGATTGTAGGGTCTCTAAAGACGATTTTGTTGAGGGGTGTTTGTACATGTCTAAATCCATTGCTGGAGCAAAATAAACGGGGCACTTTGCTGACAAATAAGTAGCAACTAAAAAATTATCACTCCTACCGTTAGCCATTTTAGAAAGCGTATTTGCAGTTGCTGGAGCTACCAAAAACAAATCAGCCCATAAGCCTAATTCCACATGGTTGTTCCAAATAGCATTATTTTCATTGTCGTCAGTAAAAGATGAAATGACAGGATTTTTTGATAGTGTTGAAAGCGTAAGGGGGGTAATAAATTCTTTTGCAGCAGGTGTCATGATCACCTTAACTGAAGCTCCGGACTTAATAAACAAGCGAACAAGGGATGCCGATTTGTATGCAGCTATTCCCGCAGTAATTCCTAATAGAATATTTTTACCGCATAAGATTGACATTTATTATATTTCTTGAGGATCGTCTTCTATATTACGGTAATAAATTTTATCGTTTAGCCATTCTTGAACAGCTAGAGCATGTGGTTTAGGAAGACGTTCGTAAAACTTAGACACTTCTATTTGTTCTTTATTTTCAAAAACTTCTTCTAAACTATCGTTATACGTTGCAAATTCTTCTAGCTTATCGATCAATTCTTTTCTAATATCAGTATTGATTTGTTCAGCTCTACGAGAAATTACAGAAATAGCTTCATAAATATTTTGCGTAGGTGCATCTAATTTATTTCGATCGTAAGTTTCTGTATTGACGGGTGCATTTACTTTTTTTAAATCCATAATGAAAATTAACTTTTAGTCGTTGTTGTTTTGTTTTTGATTAATTGTAATTCTTGATGCATTTCTGTTAACTGGTCAGAATATTTACTTTTTGGGAATACAAATAATAATGAATTATAATAATTTAGTGCTTTTTCTATGCGTTCTGATTCTTTCCAAGCAACACTATTAATAGCAAGTTTGTAAGCTGAATCAAATTTATAAAATAATGCGTCTTCTTTTAAAATTGACCCAGGAAATTCAACTAAAAAATTATCAAATGCAGAAATAGCTGAATTATAGTCTCTATGAAAAGGGCCTGTGATGTTGTATTGAAGAGCTATATTATAAGCCTTTAGTTCTAGCTTGTAATCTAACTCCCTAACAAGATCACTGGCTTCAGCCATATACTCTGAGTTTGGATATTTATTGATATAATCCTGAAGTTTATCTATTGCTATTAATGTCTCCGATTGATCTTTGGTGTAAGCAGGAGATAACATGTAATAGCTTTTTGCAGAAAAGAAACCAATCTCTTCTGCTTTCTCACTCTTAGGGTATGCATCGACAAATCGCTCCATTTGATAATTTGAAGTGAAATAATCTCTAGTTTCGTAAAAGGTCATGCAATACATAAACATAAGTTTTTCAGCTTGAGGTTTACCTCGATACTTAGGAACAATCTGAACAAAAATACGATTTGCTTTTGAATACTTGCCAGCTTCAAAAAGTTTGGTGGCAAACTTAAACTTAGTAGCGACATCATCTCCTTTGAGAACAGCTTGATACTCACTACAAGAGATTAAGGACAAAACAACAAATAATATAAATAAATAATTTTTCATGTAGGTTCTAAAAACGAATGCAAAATTACGGATTTAATACGGATTTAAAAACTATTATTTTAGCTAAACTGATCCGTTTACTAACACAAAACCTTACATTAATAAACCACTCCTCTAAAACTGAGCTAAAAATGAGGCGATCTTAGAATTTAATTTACCGGTTGCTGGGACTAAAGGCAAACGAACTAAATCAGAACATAATTGCTTATGTTTGAGAACAGACTTTATCCCTGCAGGATTATTTTCTTCAAATATCAAATTAATAATTGGCATTAAACGCATTTCTATGGCTCTTGATGCAACCACATTATTATCTAAACCTAACTGAATCATCTCAGAAAACTCTTTTGGGAATGCTTGGCCAATTACAGAAATTACTCCTGCCCCACCTGCTAAAGTAACTCCTAAAACTAAATCATCATCACCCGAAATAACTAGAAAATCGTTAGTCTTGTTTTTTATTAGCTTTAGATACTGGCTCATATTATTCCCAGCTTCCTTAACCGCAATGATTGACTTAAAATCTTTAGCTAACCTAACAATAGTACTAGCTTCAATATTTTTAGCTGTTCGCCCCGGAACGTTGTATAAAATTATAGGTGTGGTTGTTGATTTAGCTATTGCTTTAAAGTGTTGATAAAAACCTTCTTGAGTTGGTTTATTATAATAAGGAGCTACAGAAAGAATGGCTGTAAAATTAGAAAGGTCTGTGGATTTGATCTCATCAACAACAGCTGAAGTGTTGTTTCCTCCAATTCCAATCACCAAAGGTACACGACCCTTATTGGTAGCTACAACTGTTTTGGAAATAGCA
>JAQWYU010000185.1 GCA_029253805.1 Flavobacteriaceae bacterium
AATATTACTGCAGAGTCTATACTTGAAACCTTTAATGGCTTTGAGGCTAAAGCTTTGATTCAAGAATACATCGCTGAGGCAAAAGGTGCAGACCTAAGGGTACTAATTGTTGATAATCGTGTAGTGGGAGCTATGAAGCGGCAAGGAAAAGAGGGGGAGTTTAGATCAAACTTGCACAGAGGGGGAACCTGTAGACAATATAAATTAAGTGACCAAGAAATAAAAATTGCACTCAAAGCAGCTCGTGAACTGAAACTATCGATCTGTGGAGTTGATTTATTACAGTCTAATAGAGGACCTTTAGTTATGGAAATCAATTCGACTCCTGGACTTAGAGGTATCGAAGATGCTTCCAAAAAAAATATAGCACAATCTATTATAACCTACGTTGAAAGAAATAAACGTTAATAATGTTAAAACAAAACAAGTGTTAAACAAAAAACAACTTAGAGCAGAGATAAAACAACGTCGTCGTAATTTAACTTTAAAAGAAATTGAAGACTTTAGTATTCAGATATCTAACTTGATTATTAACCTTCCAATTTGGAAATACTCGTTTTATCATATTTTTTTAAGTATAAAATCTCTTAATGAAGTAAATACAGAGCCTCTTTTGGCGATACTGTTAGGAAAAGATAAAAATATTGCAATCTCAAAAACTAATTTTGAGGCGCGTACAATGTCCCATATATTATTACAAGATAATACCGTGTTGAAACTTAATCCTCAAAATATTCCAGAACCGATAAATGGGGTTGAGATAAGTAGTAAACAGATCGAAGTAGTATTTGTTCCCTTAATGGCATTTGATAAATTAGGTAATCGAATTGGATACGGAAAAGGGTTCTATGATATATTTTTGAAAAGATGCTCAAAGAATACTTTAAAAATTGGGCTTTCTTTTTTTGAAGCTGAAAACTTTATCATTGAAAACAATCCGCACGACGTTCCTTTGGATTATTGTATTACTCCAAAGCAGGTGTATTTTTTTTAATTAGTTGTGTTTTTTAAAAATACTTTTTTATTGAAGAACAAAAGAAAACCTATACCAGTACTTATAGCTATATCAGCAACATTAAATACTGGATCAAAAAAAGAAAAATATTGGCCTCCAAAAAATGGAATCCACTTCGGTAAGGCTCCTTTAAACATTGGAAAATATAACATGTCAACTACACTTCCATAAAACAAACCACTGTAAGAATTTGATGGATAAAATGATGCAATTTGACCTAAACTACTTTCAAAAAAAAGACCATAAAAAACTGAATCTATAATATTTCCTAATGCACCAGAGAAAACCAATGTAATCGAAATGATCAGCAACTTAGATGCTTGCTTTTTGATACTTTGAAACAACCAGTAACCAATTCCAAAAACTGCAAATAATCTGAATATTGATAAGAATAGCTTTGCATTTGATTCTGTTATATAAGAAGAAATATCACTTAATTTAGCCCCCCAAGCCATGCCTTCATTTTCAATAAAAAAAATTTTGAACCACTCAAAAACTTTGAGCTCTTGACCTAATACAAAGTGGGTTTTAATGTATGTTTTTGTAGCTTGATCAAAAAAAAGAATGATTGCTATTAACAAAAGTACCTGTTTCTTAGACATGTTATTTTTGCATGTTCTTTGCTTCGATACTCAATGTTGCATGTGGAACTAACTCCAAACGTTTTTTGTTAATTAACTTTCCTGTAACTCTACAAATACCATAAGTTTTATTTTCAATTCTAATCAATGCATTTTTTAAATCTCTAATAAACTTCTCTTGTCGTATCGCTAGTTGGGAGTTTGATTCCTTACTCATTACCTGACTACCTTCATCAAATGCTTTAAACGTTGGTGATGTGTCTTCGGTGCCATTATTGTGGTCATTCATATAAGCACTTTTAATTAATTCTAAATCATGCTGAGCTTTATCGATTTTTTGAAGAATAATAGCTCTAAATTTCTCTAAATCCTTATCAGAATATCTGCTTGTATTTTCTATAGACATAATTACTTTAATTTTTGGATGTACAACTTACTATTAACTTTGTCAAAGGAAATTTCAATACCTTTGTTGAGCTGCGGTAATAATTGTAAATTATCGGTTAATGTTTCTGTTTTTATATATTCTAAATTTAATCTTATAGAATCTTCAAGACTTTCATCAGCCTGTAAAAAGACTTCTATTCGGTCTGTTACTTGGAAGCCAGAATCTTTTCTTAAGTTTTGAATTCTATTAACAAGTTCTCTAGCAATACCTTCTGCTTTTAGCATGTCCGAAACCGTAACATCTAAAGCTACTGTCATTGCACCTTGATTTGCAACTAACCAGCCTTCAATATCTTTTGAGGATATCTCTACGTCACCAGCTTGTAATCTAACACTTTTACCATTAATTTCAATCTCGAAAACACCTTTTTCTTCAATATCTTTTATATCCTTTTCTTGTAGCTTTTGAATAGCATTTGAAATTAACTTCATGTCTTTTCCAAAACGAGGACCTAAAGCCTTAAAGTTTGGTTTAATTTGTTTAACTAGTATATCAGAGGCGTCTTCTAGAAGTTCAATTTCTTTTACATTAACTTCGTGCTTGATCAGATCAGAGATAGCTAGGATTTCATCTCTTTGCTCAGAAGAATTAACTGGAATAATTATCTTTTGTAAAGGCTGTCTAACTTTGATTTTCTCTTTAGCGCGTAAAGAAAGTACAAGTGATGAAATTATCTGTGCTTGACCCATTTTTCGCTCTAGATCTTTATTGACAAGTGAAGTATCTACCAAAGGGAAATTAGCTAAATGCACACTTTCAAAAACTTCCTTGTTTGTAACTAAATTCAAATCCAAATATAAACGATCCATATAAAAAGGAGCTATAGGTGCTCCTAACTTAGCTATAGTAACCATACAAGTGTATAGAGTCTGATATGCTGATATTTTATCATGTTCATATTCTCCTTTCCAAAAACGTCTTCTACTTAACCGAACATACCAATTACTTAAATACTCTTGAGTAAATTCAGAAATAGCACGTGCTGCTTTTGTAGGTTCATATTCCGTATAAAAAGTATCGACTTTTTCTACTAATGAGTTTAATTCTGAAAAAATCCAACGGTCAATTTCAGGACGATCCTCGATTTCAATATTTGGCTCTGAATAAGAAAATTTATCAATATTAGCGTACAATGTAAAAAATGCATATGTATTGTAAAGTGTTCCAAAAAACTTACGCTTTACTTCTTCGATGCCGTCAACATCAAATTTCAAATTATCCCACGGATTAGCATTACTTATCATATACCAACGTGTGGCATCTGGGCCATAAATTGATAGAGTTTCGAACGGGTCCGTAGCATTTCCTAAGCGTTTGGACATTTTTTGTCCATTCTTGTCTAAAACCAAACCGTTTGAAACTACATTTTTATAAGCTACAGAGTCAAAAACTATAGTCCCAATTGCATGAAGTGTATAAAACCATCCACGTGTTTGATCAACACCCTCGGCAATAAAATCAGCTGGAAACGCATTGTTTTGATCGATAAGATTTTTATTTTCAAATGGGTAATGCCATTGTGCATAAGGCATGCTACCGGAGTCAAACCAAACATCTATTAAATCACTTTCTCTTTGCATAGGTTTTCCAGAAACAGACACTAGAGTAATGGTGTCTACTATGTTTTTGTGCAAATCAATCTTAGCATAATTTTGATTTGAGTAATCACCTACTATAAAATTCTCAAAAATAGGCTTATCAAGCACACCTGCGTTCACCGCTTTTATCATTTCCAATTTAAGTTCTTCAACAGAACCTATACAAATTTCTTCTTTACCATCTTCAGTTCTCCAAATTGGAAGTGGAATACCCCAATATCGGGAACGGGAAAGATTCCAATCATTAGCATTATCTAACCAATTTCCAAAACGACCTTCTCCAGTACTTTTGGGTTTCCAATTAATTGTTTTATTTAGCTCAAACATTTGCTCTTTTACACCAGTTACTTTTATAAACCAAGAGTCTAGAGGATAATACAAAATAGGTTTATCTGTACGCCAACAGTTAGGATAACTATGTTTATACTTTTCAACTTTAAATGCCTTATTTTCTGTCTTTAACTTGATTGCAAGCTCAACATCAACAGATTTCTTAGGAGCTTTACCTTCAGGGTAATATTCATTTTTGACATACCGACCTGCAAATTCAGAAACCTCAGGCCTAAAGCGACCTTGTAAATCAACAAGTGGCACCAAGTTTCCATCACTATCTTTTACCAATAGTGGTGGTATTTCTGGGGTTGCTTGCTTAGCAACAATCGCATCATCGGCACCAAAAGTTGGAGCTGTATGAACAATTCCTGTTCCATCATCTGTAGTTACAAAGTCACCAGAAATAATTCGAAAAGCATTTTGCGGATTGTCATTTGGTAATGCGTAATCCAATAATTGCTCATAAGAAATACCAACTAAATCTTTTCCAAGAAATGTGTTTCCAATAAAAAATGGAATATTTTTATCTAATGGGCTGTAGCATTTAAGCTCTTCATATGAGTCTACTTGTTTAAATTTTCCACTAAATTGTGTACTAACAAGAGCTTTCGCAAGTACAACGCTAGCAGGTTTATTAGTGTACTGATTATATGTTTTTACAAGAACATATTCAATTTTTGAGCCTACTGTTAAAGCGGTGTTACTAGGTAATGTCCATGGAGTAGTCGTCCATGCTAAAAAAAATATATCCCCTTGATTTTGTAAGAATGCTGGAAGTGATTCATGTACAGCTTTAAATTGGGCTACTATAGTAGTATCAGTAACGTCTTGATATGTTCCAGGCTGATTTAATTCGTGAGAGCTTAGTCCAGTTCCAGCTTTAGGTGAGTAGGGCTGAATAGTATAGCCCTTATAAATAAGGTTCTTGTTATAGATTTGCTTTAACAACCACCACACACTTTCCATATATTTGGGATCATAGGTAACATAAGGGTCGGCCATATTTACCCAATACCCCATTTTTTTAGTTAGGTTATTCCAAACATCAGTATAGCGCATTACTGCAGTTCTACAGGCAGAGTTATAATCTTCAACTGAAATAGTTTTACCAATATCTTCCTTTGTAATACATAGTTCTTTTTCAACCCCAAGTTCTATTGGTAAACCATGTGTATCCCAACCTGCTTTTCGATTAACTTGAAATCCTTTCATGGTTTTGTAACGCGGAAAAATATCTTTTATAGTACGTGCTAAAACATGATGCACTCCTGGTAATCCGTTTGCGGAAGGCGGTCCCTCAAAGAAAACAAAAGGTTTTTGACCATTTCTTGTAGTTATGCTTTTCTCAAAAATATTATTTTCTTCCCAAAGCTTTAATATTTCATCTCCTACGCCTGGTAAGTTAAGTCCTTTATAATTAGGAAAAGTTGTACTCATTATTACTTATAATTAAGGTCGTAAAATTAATAAAATTTAACAAAAGGAAAGCTATTAAATTAGCTCATTTTAAGATTACACATAAAATATAAAAAAAGAAGTTAACAAATTTTATTAGTTATTTGATAAGAAATATAACTGTAAGAAAGACATAACTTAAGAAAATTACTTTATTAGGTTTTTCTAGAAGAGAATTTAGACATCAGAGTATATAAAATATAAGTCCTATTTTTAAAGTACTCATGTCTAGAGGCTGTAAATCAGTTGTAGAAACTTCATTAAAAACGGAGTTTAGCCCGTAATAAATAAAACCGTTCCACGTATTGTAACCAATACTCATTGTTATGCCATACTGGAGTCTATTTAAATCCGTTAAATTTTTAATATTGATAGACTCCAGACCATTATTGAAAACAGATTTTGACCCTACAATATAACCTAACTTAAAGCCGGTATAAATCCGCCAGAACTTATGGCTCTCAGCACTTGAAGTTCGCCACCGAAACTCAAAAGGAACTTCTAAAAAATGAAGAGAGAAGTTATTCTTAGCGAAATTAGAGTTATCAATAATAGTATAAATTGAAGGATTAGATTCGCTAATTCTAATGTTATGATTATAGCTATTAAAAGAATAACCTAAACCAAATGCTAAAGCCATATTGCGACGCTTATTTATAGGAAAGTCCCTAATAAAACCTAAATGAAGTCCTGGTGAAAAGCTGTTTTGAGAAACATTTTTAGGTAAATTAATTAAAGTGTTATAGGTAACAGTAACATAAAATTGATCTTCCCTGTATAAACTATCTGACTCCGTTATTAATCCACTTTGTGCAGCCAATGTAAATAAAAAGTTGAGATAAAAAATAAAATACAAGTAGAACCTCATAAGACTAGCTGTTATTGCATTACTAAATTAAACAAAAAAAGGCATTCTAATTAGAATGCCCTTTATAATATAAATATTGTAATTTAATTCATATTTGTCATTGCATCTCCAACTCCAGTGGTATAATTTATCTTAAGTGCATTAACCTTTCTTAACTCTTGCTTTACATCCCCAACAATCCCCATATTAGCATCTCTGTCGACTTTCAAAGCAACTGTGAGGAAAGGTATTAATTCCTCTCTTAATGCTGCTCTTTCAGCACTGATAAAGGCACTTACCTCGCTAAGGTTAGCAAACTGGTCATTTAACTGTATTCTTGCTTCAGTTCCAAACCTTTCGTATCCAGAACTAGGTTTGCCCATGTAGATGTAGCTAACAGGGTTTTTCTTATCAAGCTTTTCAACTTGGTTAGCAACAGGAAGTGCATTTTGAATTTTAAGTGAGTTTTCACGCATTACAGTTGCAACCATGAAAAAAAACAATAACATAAATACTATATCTGGAAGTGAGGCTGTAGAGATAGGTGGGGTACCTCCGTCTTTTTTCTTTTTGAATTTTGACATTTTGTTTAATTTAAGTTTGAACTTTTACTGTACTTCAGATAATTTTTGTGGAAACTCTAACTTTATTTGGTCAATCACTGCTTTTAATTTTACTTTATTTCCAACAAATCGAGCATCTTTGTAGTTCTTTTGCATTTCAACAAAATTCATATCTTTAAAACCTTCTTTGGATCCTAACTCGTATCCACGCCTATTTCTAAGCAAATTGTAAGCAGCCACTAGCTCGTTTTGAACAGAAATATAAGCCGCATACGAAGTTTCTCTTTCATTTTTCAAGGAAATAATAGCTTTGTCTGGATTGTCTGAAGATGCTGGGTCTTTAGCTCCCTTACAATAATTACATGTTTTGTCGCCATTATTATCTAAAAACTCAACAGCTGCAGATCTCAAGTCTTTAAGATCCATCAATTCATCTTCAACAAGAAGCTGATCTTTTCCATTTAAAAGAACTGTAAAAATATTCTTTTGCTTGATAACAACGTCTTCCTCGAGTTCTTCAATAGGAGGTAATTTGCGGTTAATTCCAGAGTCTTTTTCAATAGTAGTTGTAACTAAGAAAAATATTAACAATAAGAAAGCTATGTCTGCCATTGAGCCAGCATTAACTTCTGGTACGGATCGCTTTGCCATATTATTTCACCATTTTTTTAATTCCAAACCCTAACATAATTCCTCCAGCTATCAAAGCTAAAAAATAAAATAAATAAAGGGCCGCACCTATGAGTTTGGAGCCGTTAGCAGAAAGAATATCCCCATTTTTTAATGTTGATTCAACTCCATTTGCAAATCCGAAATAACATACTAAAGAAAGTACTGCAAAAGCACAAATCCCTATGAGTTTATTTTTTAATCCTGAAGTATTTGAAACTAAATTTAGCACTGTAAATACTATAACTATAAGTGCAGCTATAGCAAGAATTGAGTAAGAAACGTACATAAATACATTTACTGTTCCACTACTTTCACCAGCTTTTATAGCCTCGTCTCCAGCTGAAAGAATATTTCCGAGGAAAAAGATTGAAATCACTCCTATTATAGCGGCAACAACTTTCAATATTTTTTGTAAATCCATAATTAATTTGATTTAGTATTGAATTGTTATTATTTTTTATTTTTAACTAAAATGTCCATTAATGTGATTGAAGCATCTTCCATATTGTTTACGATGCTGTCAATTTTTGCTATAATATAATTAT
>JAQWYU010000186.1 GCA_029253805.1 Flavobacteriaceae bacterium
GGCTATGGCTGATTCTTTGAATAAAGAGTAGAGATATAACGTAGTATCGTAACAAATAAGCCATTCAAATTTTGAATGGCTTATTTGTTACGATACTACGTTATATCTCTACTCTTTATTCAAAGAATCAGCCATAGCCTTGTATTTTTTATATTTTTTTGTGTTGCCTACTGCACTGTATATATTTGATAATGTTTTGACTGCTTGATAGTTTTTTGGATCTATTGATATTGCGCTTTCTAAGAATGGAATTGCTTCTAAAAACATCTGATTACGTTTTTCTTTTAAATTATCATATTTAAGATTATCTGATCTACTAGATCCTAAGCTATTCATCTGATCTAGAATAGATTGTTCTTGGCCTAATATTAGTGCAGCTAGATTAATGTAAGCTTTTGTGTAATCAGGTTTAAGTTCTATTGCTCTTAAATAATACTTTCTTGAATTTTCAAAATCTTTAGCATCTGAAGAAATTATTGCAAGGTTGTACTGTAGTTCATGATTGTTAGGGTCTTTATCAACAGCTATTTCTAATAAACTTTTAAATTTAGTAATATTTCCCATATTGTAATGCAGATAAGCTTCCTGAAGTAGCAGATCCATACTTTCTGGATCATCTGCTCTAGCCACAGCAAATGCCTCAAGAGCTTTGTCATTCTCACCTCGCTCCTTGTAAATTAATGCAATATTTTTAATAATTTCAGGAAACCTGGATTTTGTAAATTCTTCTGTGGGGTTTATGTGTGTTTTAGCTTTTACTGATAGATTTCTTAACATTTCGCTGTCAAAAGACTCCTTTTTTTGTGTTTCAATATTTGTGGCAAATATCTTTTTTTCAATTCCAGTGTAATCAAGATCTCTCAATTTTTCGTATAACACTAAAGAACGATCGTAATTTTTTATTGCAACAGAATGATTAGCTGCCACATACAAGTACAGAGTATCTGAAGGAGATAAATCATAAGCGACTTCAAAAAAATTAGATGAATTCTCATAATCATTTTTTTCAACTAAAGAGTTTCCAGTGTTAATTAAATGTGATAACAATCGTTGCTTTTGAAATTCAAGCAAAGTAGCTTCAGATTTGGCAGTTACTAACTTTAAAGCTTCTATTGATCTTTTTACTCCATCAAATCCACCTTTTACAGTATTTACTTTGGTACCTCCACCTGATTTTGAATAAAACATACTTCTATACAAGTAATATTTACTCTTATACTTATCGTCCATTGATTCCAATAAAGCCTCTGCTGCATCTAGTGCAACTCCTGCATTCTCATAATTCTCTTTCAGCAAGGCTTTTTTGGCAGATCTTAATTCTTTTTTTTGAGCATGAAGTGAAAAACCCAAGGTTAATGCTAATGCTAATACTAAATAATTTTTCATTTTTATAAAGTTTATGTTTATTTATTTTTCTTCATGAGCACCAGAAGATGCTTCATCTGTTTGAGATAAATTAATATCTTTGACTACTTCATTTGTTAACTCCTCAGAGTCATCAATATCCTCTTCATCCTCACGCATAACCTTAGCGACTGCAGCAATAGAATCATTTCCTTTCAGATTGATTAAACGAACTCCTTGAGTTGCACGCCCCATTACTCTTAAATCTTCAACAGCCAATCGAATAGCAACCCCTGACTTATTTATGATCATTAAGTCGTCTTCATCAGTTACATTTTTAATTGATACTAAGTTTCCTGTTTTTTCAGTAATTGAAATAGTCTTAACTCCTTTACCTCCCCTGTTAGTAATTCGGTAATCTTCTAAGCTGGATCGTTTTCCATAACCATTTTCAGAAACGACTAGGATATTACTCTCCATATCATCAACAGCTATCATACCTATCACCTCATCCGTTTCATTTGATAGAGTTATACCTCTAACTCCAGAAGCACCACGGCCCATTGGTCGAGTTTTTGCTTCTTCAAATCGAATAGCTTTACCGGACTTTAAGGCTATCATTACTTGACTTTCTCCAGTTGTTAATTTTGCTTCCAACAGCTCATCATCATCCTTAATAGTTATCGCATTAATTCCGTTAGTTCTAGGTCGGGAATATTGTTCTAGTGAAGTTTTTTTGACCTGACCTTTTTTAGTTGCCATAATCACAAACTGAGAATTGATATAATCTTCGTCCTTGAGATCTTGAGTACAAATAAATGCTTTGACTTTATCGTCCTGTTCTATGTTTATTAAATTCTGTATCGCACGACCCTTAGATGTTTTGCTACCTTCTGGAATTTCATAAACGCGCATCCAAAAACATTTACCCTTTTGGGTAAAGAATAGCATATATTGATGATTAGTCCCAACAAATAAATGTTCTAAGAAATCTTCATTTCGAGTAGTTGACGCTTTTTGACCAACACCACCTCTGTTTTGGGTTCTATATTCTGTTAATGAGGTTCTTTTAATATAACCTGCGTGAGAGATTGTTATAACTACCTGCTCGTTAGGAATCATATCCTCAATCGACAAATCACCTCCAGCATACTCAATCATGGACCTACGCTCATCTCCGTATTTTTCTTTTACAACTCTGAGTTCGTCTTTGATAATCAACATACGACGTTCTTTTTTGTCAAGAATATCTTTTAACTCACTAATAGTTTTCGTGATTTCTTCATATTCACCACGTAATTTATCCTGCTCCAGCCCAGTTAACTGTCTTAATCTCATTTCAACAATCGCCTTAGACTGAATCTCAGTAAGTTTAAAACGTTCAATTAATTTCTCGCGAGCTTGCTCTGCATTGGAACACCCTCTTATGATTGCAATAACTTCATCAATGTTATCAGAAGCAATTATCAATCCTTCCAAGATATGAGCACGTTCCTCCGCTTTCTTAAGTTCATATGTTGTTCTTCGAACCACAACCTCATGACGGTGCTCAACAAAATGATGAATCATATCTTTTAAATTCAACATTTCTGGACGCCCATTAACAAGTGCTATATTATTTACACTAAAAGAAGATTGAAGCGCTGTATATTTGTATAGTTTATTCAAAACGATATTTGGGATAGCATCTTTCTTCAAAACGTAAACAATACGCATTCCATTTCTATCTGATTCATCGCGAATTGTAGAAATACCTTCTAGTTTTTTATCATTAACTAAGTCAGCAGTCTTTTTAATCATATCTGCTTTATTGACCTGATAAGGAATTTCGGTCACAATCACACATTCTCGACCATTGACATCTTCAATGTTTGCTTTAGCACGTATAACCACACGTCCACGTCCTGTTTTGAAAGCTTCTATAACTCCGTCATATCCATATATAGTTCCTCCAGTTGGAAAATCTGGTGCCTTAACGTGAGTGATCAATTCATCAATATCTATATCTCTATTGTCTATATAGGCTGTAATGCCATCTACAACCTCCGAGAGATTGTGTGGTGGCATATTAGTTGCCATTCCAACGGCAATTCCAGAAGCACCATTGACCAGTAGTCCAGGAATCCGAGTTGGTAAAACAGTAGGTTCTTCAAGCGTGTCATCAAAATTTAATTTATGATCAACAGTCTCCTTATCTATATCTGCAAGCATGTCTTCGGAAATTTTACGCATCCTTGCTTCCGTATATCTCATTGCGGCCGGACTATCCCCATCAATAGAACCAAAATTACCTTGACCGTCTACCAACATGTACCGAAGACTCCATTCCTGTGCCATACGAACCATAGCGTCATAAACTGATGTATCTCCGTGTGGGTGATACTTACCCAAGACCTCCCCCACAATTCTCGCTGATTTTTTATGAGCAGAGCTGGACCTAACTCCAAGTTCGTGCATTCCAAACAAGACTCTACGATGAACAGGCTTAAGACCATCCCTAACATCAGGAAGTGCCCTAGATACAATAACTGACATCGAATAATCGATGTAAGCTGACTTCATTTCATCTTCAATATTAATAGGAATTACCTTTTCACCTTCTATCATTTTTAATCTGTATTTTCATTCGTAATATAACCCAGCCAATATACCACTTTTCAATCAATAACTAAACTAATTTAAGTCGCTTTTTTGACCATATTTATCAACAATTTAAAGAAGTAAATTCGTTAATAAATAGAGTTGAAAAAATTTTGTTTTTAAATAGTTTTTCATATCATTTGTATGTATCAAAAAAAAACAGGTATAGTTCTTGATATAATCACAATGAATATGTAAATTTAACTTTAGATTTTTTTATGGATGATAATTTTTCCCCTAGAGTAAAAGATGTTATTTCTTTCAGTAAGGAAGAAGCACTACGACTTGGCCATGATTTTATAGGCACAGAACACTTGATGCTTGGTCTTTTAAGAGATGGTAATGGTAAAGCCATAGATATTTTAAACTCTCTAGATATTGACTTAGGTCATTTAAGGAGAAAGGTTGAAATACTAAGTCCTGCTAATCCAAACATAATTATTGCCACAAACGAAAAGAAAAATCTTCATCTGACAAGACAAGCAGAAAGAGCACTAAAAACAACCTTTTTAGAGGCTAAATTGTTTCAAAGTAAAATAATTAATACTGCTCATCTTCTTTTGTGTGTTTTAAGAAACGAAAATGATCCTACAACGAAGCTTCTAAATAAAATGAAGGTTAACTATGATAGTGTAAAAGAACAATTCAAATTTATGGCTACAAATGATGACGATTTTATAGACAGCCCTAAAGCTGAGTCTTTTCCGAGTGAAGAAGACACGGGGAGTGACAATAAAGATCGTTCATTTGGACAAGCAGCTAGCCAAAAAAGCTCTAGTAAATCAAAAACTCCTGTTCTTGATAATTTCGGAAGAGATCTAACTTTAATGGCAGAGCAAGGTAAACTAGATCCAGTAGTTGGCCGCGAAAAGGAAATTCAACGAGTATCTCAAATACTAAGTCGAAGAAAAAAAAATAACCCACTTCTTATCGGCGAGCCTGGAGTTGGCAAGTCTGCAATAGCAGAAGGTTTAGCAATTCGCATTATAAAACGTAAAGTATCTAGAATTCTTTTTAACAAAAGAGTTGTCACCTTAGATCTTGCAAGTATTGTAGCAGGAACTAAATACAGAGGGCAGTTTGAAGAACGCATTAAAGCTATAATGAACGAGTTAGAGAAAAATGATAATATAATTCTATTTATTGACGAAATTCACACAATTGTTGGTGCAGGAGGCGCCACAGGAAGCTTAGATGCATCTAATATGTTCAAGCCCGCCCTAGCTCGTGGTGAATTACAATGCGTTGGAGCCACTACTCTCGACGAATACAGACAAAATATTGAAAAAGACGGAGCTTTAGAACGTCGTTTCCAAAAGGTCATTGTAGAACCAACGTCAGTTATCGAGACTATTGAGATTTTAAATAATATAAAAAACAAGTATGAAGATCATCATAACGTAGAATACACCCCAGATGCTATTGAGGCCTGTGTAAATTTAACCAACCGTTATATGTCCGACCGATTCTTACCAGATAAAGCTATCGATGCTTTAGATGAAGCTGGATCTAGAGTTCATATTACAAATATTGATGTTCCAGAACATATAATTGAGTTAGAAACACAGCTTGAAAAAGTAAAAGCTACCAAAACCTCTGTTGTTAAAAAACAAAAATACGAAGAGGCTGCTAAGTTAAGGGATGACGAAAAAAGTTTAGAAAAGGCTCTTAATTTGGCAAAAGAAAAGTGGGAAGCTGAATCAAAACTAAATCGAATAGTAGTAAGCGAAAGTGACGTGTCGCAAGTAGTTTCTATGATGACTAGCATCCCTGTAAACAGAATCGCACAAAAAGAAAGTAAAAAATTATCAAAATTGCCAAAACTAATAAATGGAAAAGTCATTGGTCAAGACGAAGCCGTTATAAAGGTAGTAAAGGCAATTCAGAGAAATCGTGCTGGACTTAAAGATCCTAACAAACCAATTGGTTCATTTATATTTCTAGGCCAGACAGGTGTAGGTAAAACACAACTCGCAAAAGTACTAGCAAAAGAATTATTTGATAGTGAAGAAGCTTTGGTCAGAATTGACATGAGCGAATACATGGAAAAATTTGCTATATCAAGACTAGTTGGAGCTCCACCTGGATATGTTGGTTACGAAGAAGGAGGGCAACTAACTGAAAAAATACGTCGTAAACCATATGCCGTTGTTCTTTTGGATGAAATAGAAAAAGCGCATCC
>JAQWYU010000187.1 GCA_029253805.1 Flavobacteriaceae bacterium
TCATTATCAAGTTTTAAGTAAGTCTTTAGATCTTGAGCATCTTTAAATAAACTTTTTGTTTTAAGTGTTATTACATCGTCAATCTTAGCTGAAATAAAAGATTTGAGATTAGATTTGCCTTTTAGCTTGTCCAACGTAAATGTAGCAGTAGTGTCAATACCTTCCTTATCATTAAAAAACACACCAGTAACCTCATCACCTTCTTCAATAATAACTTTAGGATTTAGTTTTCCATATTGCTTTTGAATATTGTACAATTGATCATCAACCATTTTCTTGTCTGCAGTGATAGTGTATTTTGTAATTGCTTTTTTCGCATTAAATTTAATATCAAATTCTGGGCTTAGTCCTATTTCAAACTCAAATGAAAAATCTTCACCATTCCAATCTATGTCGGTATCTTTTTTTGGCAATGGACTGCCTAATACATCAAGTTTTTCATCTGTCAGATACTTTCCTAAAGACGATTGAAGTATTTTATTAACTTCTTCAGCTAAAACATTTTTACCATGCTTTTTTTTGACAAGCCCCATAGGCACTTGCCCTTTTCTAAAACCGGGGATGTTTGCAGTTTTCCTGTAGTCGGTTAATATTTTTTCTACATTATTAAAATAATCATCTTTTGTGATTTCAATTTTAACAACAGCGTTTAACTTGTCAATACTTTCTCTTGTAATATTCATTGTAGCGAAATAAAAATTGGAGGGCAAAAATACAATATTTTTAATGCTTAACAAATATTTTAAACCTTATGTGTTTTAAGTGATAAATGAACATACATTCTCATAAAATTCTATCGGATTTTCAGCATGTAGCCAGTGACCACTATTAGTTATCGATTTAATTGAAGAATTTGGAAACTGTAATTTTATCAAAGCTTCGTCTTGAAGTGATATATATTCTGATTTATCACCTCTCAAAAACAAAGTCTCTTTAGCGTAACTTAATGACGGAGATAGGGCTTCACCAACCTCTGAAACGTTTAAGCGTAAAGCAGATAAATTGATTCTAAGTCCCAAAAGACCTTTTGACTTCCAAAAAATATTTTTTAAGAGAAACTGTCGAGTGTCAAAATCTTGGACGTAGTGCGAAAGCTCTAAATCTGCCTTCTTTCTAGTTTCTATATTTTTGAAATCAAGAGAAGTCAGGCCCTCTAAAATCAAATCATGATGAACAGGGTAAAATTTTGGGGCAATATCTGCGATAATTAATTTTGAAACCAGTTCAGGATTAAGTGCTGCAAAATGCATAGCTGTTTTGCCCCCCATAGAATGACCTAAAAGTATACAACTTTTAATAGAATAATGTTTACAATAGTAAAAAAGATCAGAGGCAAGGGCATCGTAATTGAATTCTGGATCATGAAAACTTCTCCCGTGGTTTCTCTGATCGACTAGATGTAATTCAAATCCTAAAACTGAAAATTGCTTTGCTAGTGTTCTCCAGTTGTCTCCCATCCCAAGAAAACCATGAAGTATTATGAACGGCTGGCCCTCACCAATAACTTTTGAATGTAAGAGCATTATTTTAATTTATTCAAATACATGTTTATTACATTGTCTATTCCAAAATACAAGCTCTCTGAAATCAAAGCGTGACCAATAGAAACTTCTAAAAGCCCAGGCAAATTTTGTTTAAAAAACTTAATATTGTCCAGCGATAAGTCATGACCAGCATTTATTCCAAGATTCAATTGCATTGCGAGTTCAGCACACTCAGAATAAGGGATAATTGCATTCTTGTTTCCTTGAAAATATTGCAGAGCATAGGCTTCCGTGTAGAGCTCAATTCTATCAGCCCCTATGGATTTAGCACCCTCAACTTGCCTTAGACTCGGATCTAGAAAAACAGAAGTTCGTATATTATTTTGCTTAAACTCCTTCAATATTTCTGTTAAAAACCGTTTATGTTTTATGGTGTCCCATCCAGAACTGGAAGTAATAGCATCTTCAGCATCTGGGACTAAAGTCACCTGATCTGGCTTTATTTTTAAAACCATCTCAATAAAACTCGGGGTTGGGTTTCCTTCAATATTGTATTCTGTATAAACGACGGGCTTTAAGTCATAAGCATCTTGAAAGCGAATATGTCGCTGATCTGGGCGAGGATGAATTGTAATACCTTGAGCTCCAAATTCTTGAACTGATTTAGCAAATTTTATCAGATTTGGAGTATTTGCGCCGCGAGAATTCCTTAAAGTTGCAATCTTATTAATATTAACACTTAGCCTTGTCATGAATTAATCAATTTATAACAAAAATACAAAGTAGTTTAAGCTTAAAGTATATTATTTTTGATTAATTTGCATGTAGTTTATAAACATACCATGTTATTATCTGAATTTGTTATCAACGACTTAACTCCTTCAAGTACAGAAACACTTATTGGGGAACTTAACGAAGTTTTCAAAGCATTAAACTACACCCATATACCTATTTTAAATAATGGAAACTACCTAGGCTGTTTTTCAGAAACTGATGTATTCTGTTTTGAATCAAACGAAAAAGTAAATGGCTTGAAGTATGCTATTGAGGTATTTTATGTTCAGAATTCTACTTTATGGCTCGATGTTTTAAAATCATTTGCGAAAAACCATACTAACATCATGCCTGTTCTTGATGCAGAAAACAATTATTTAGGCTACTACCGCTTAAATGATATTATCTCAATGTTTAACGACACCCCTTTTTTCTGTGAACATGGAGGTTTTATTATTGTTGAGAAAAGTAATATTGATTTTTCGTTCAGTGAAATAAGTCAAATTGTAGAATCTAATAATGTTAAAATGTTTGGAGCGTTTATTTCAAATGATGATAATGGATTTACACAAACTACAATAAAAATTGGAAGCTCTAACTTAACACAAATTCTTCTAGATTTTAGACGTTATGGATACAATGTCGTTTCTGAACATGAAGATGATGAAATCTTAAAAACATTAAAGGAACGTTCCGATTATCTAAATAACTATCTAAACCAATAAGTGACAAACTCAACTCATATGAAAATAGCAGTTTATGGGCCACTTTACAATGAACGCTCAAAAAGCACAATCAAAATTTTAGTAGCTTATTTAAAAAACAAAAACGCAAATGTTTTTTTTGAAAAAAACTTTTATGAGTCTATTATTTCAAGTTCATGTATCGATTTAATATCCTTTGGTTTCAAAATATTTCATGTTTTAGATGCTTCTTATGAACTTTTGATTAGTATTGGAGGAGATGGGACTATTTTAAGAGCTATAACTCACGTTAAAGATTTGAATATTCCGATTGTAGGAATCAATACTGGGAGGCTCGGATTTTTATCAACAATTCCAATGAATGAAGTTGAAATAGCCTTGAACGAAATTTTTGAAGGTAATTACAGAGTTTCTAAGCGGAGCCTATTAGCGATTAATACTGACGAAAGTGAATCTGGATTTGACCTGAACTTTGCTTTGAACGAAATAAGCGTAAGTAGAAAAAATACTACTTCTATGATTTCGATTGAAACTTGGCTAAATGATGAATATCTAGCCTCGTACTGGGCAGATGGTTTAATCGTTTCCACTCCAACAGGATCTACTGGTTATTCGTTAAGTTGTGGGGGGCCTGTGATTATGCCTGAATCAGATAGTCTAGTTTTAACCCCCATTGCACCTCATAATCTCAATGCTCGACCCATAGTAATCTCAAGTGATAAAATTATAAAACTAAAAGTTACTGGGAGAGAAGAAAAACATCTAGTTTCTTTAGATTCACGAATTAAAACTTTGCCAAATAACACTACAATTACTATTTGTAAAGCATCATTCCAAATACACATGATTGAACTTAAAGATGAACGTTTTATCAAAACATTAAGAAAAAAACTACTTTGGGCTGCAGATCAAAGAAATTAAACAATATTAAAACAAATTTGAAGTTAATAAAATTAGCTGATAGGCTAATTATAAGATAGTGAAGTAATTTTCTATATTTGCAATCTTTTATATCTTTTATGAAGACAACTTTATTGACTTTATGTATTATATCAATTTCTAGTTTGAGTTTTTCTCAAATTTATGAAGTTGGTGGATTTTTTGGAGGTAGTAATTTCGTTGGAGATGTAGGATCTACTAAATTTATTGATCCAAATTCATATGCCTTGGGGGGAGTTTTAAAATGGAACAAAAGTCCTAGGCATTCATTTAGAGCTAGTTTAATGATGACAACGCTTTCGGCAAATGATAATAACTCGGACGACCCCAAAAGAGTAGACCGAGGTTATTATTTTGACACTCCTATTATAGAAGCTTCTGCAGGGGTTGAGTTTACTTTTTATGATTTTGACTTGCACTCAGACATTCCACAATCAACTCCTTATATTTACACAGGAATCAGTATGACTAACCATCCAAATTTTTTTTTTAATAACAATACTCTGATTGACGAAAAAACAAAAAGTAACGCCTATGGAATTCCAATAGCTCTAGGGTTCAAAACGACACTAATAAATCAAATAGTTGTGGCTGTTGAATTGGGGGCCAGATATACATTTTCAGATGAAATTGATGGCAGTAAACCTGATTCAGAAGAAAATCAAATTGCTCACTTTGGCAATTTTAATAACAATGACTGGTATATGTTTAGTGGTTTAACTATAACTTATACTTTTGGAAGAAAG
>JAQWYU010000188.1 GCA_029253805.1 Flavobacteriaceae bacterium
CACAGAGACGATGTAAAAGGATATCTAGTTTCGAAATGTTATGATTTGACAAATGTTGCAAATCCTGTATTAAAATTTGACATGGCTTTTGTACTAGAGTTTGACTGGGATTTAGTTTATGTTGAATATTCAACTGATCAAGGCATATCATGGGAACTGCTTGGCTCGTCAGAAGACCCTAACTGGTATAACAGCAGTCGTACTGCTGGGGATGGCTATGCTGATAATTGTTATAATTGTGTTGGTGGACAATGGACAGGAACTGATGCTACATTAAACCAGTATAGCTATGCACTAGATTCCCTCAACTCTGAATCCAATGTAATTTTTAGAATTGTTTTTCATTCAGATCAAGCTGTGAATGAAGAAGGTGTAGTAATCGATGACTTTTATGTTGATGGCACTTCTTTAAGCTCAGATGATTTAGAATTAAATCAACTGGCTGTTTATCCAAATCCTTCTAAAGACACTTTCTATATTAAACTACAAAATAACAAGCCATTTGATCTACAAGTTTTAGACATTACAGGTAAAAAACTGTTCACCAAAAGCAGAATAATTACTTCTACTCCATTTGCGCTTCAAATGCAAGGATATACTAGCGGAATTTATTTCCTAAAAATAACGATTGATAACCAGCATACAACCAAAAAAATAATTCTTAACTAATTTTTTGAAGAAAACTACTAGACTGTCTTTCATCAAATTCCTAAGAAATTGTATTTCTAATTTAAAAAAACCAATGATGAATATTAGCAAACAATTATTATTGAGTTCCCTATGTATATTAAGCTTAAATGCTTGTAAAAACAATTCAAAAACTTTATCAAATATTACTGAAAAAATTCCGGGAATCATTCTCGAAAACATGGATACTTCAGTCAGTCCAAAAGAAAACTTCTATGACTATGTTAATGGTAACTGGATGAAAACGAATACTATCCCCGATGATGAAACACGATGGGGAGGATTCGGAGTTCTTCGAAAATCAACAAGAAAAGACGTTCTAGACATCATCAAAACGTCTAAAGAATTTGGAACCTATGCTGAAGGGACTGATCAAAAAAAAGCATTACTAGTTTTTGAATCTGAATTAGATACCCTTGCGCGTAATAAGGCTGGTATTGACCCTATTAAACCGCTTTTAAAAGCTATAAACAGTATTCGATCGATTAACGATATGCAAACTGTATATGCCACAACCACTGGAGTTTCTGCCCCTTTTGCTGGAATAGGTGCCAATGCAGACTTAAATGATAGTAAAATTAATACTGCCTGGGTCTACCCCGGTGGATTAGGACTCCAGCGTGATTATTATTTGGATCAAGATACAAAGTCTCAAGAAATTAGAGAGCAATACACAAATCACGTAGCTAGAATGCTTGGATTTGTTGGATACAGTGATAAAGATGCAGCAAATGCTGCAAAACGAATACTGGAATTAGAAACAAAACTAGCAAAGCCCAGACTTGATAAGGTTCAGAGTCGAGACATTCGTAACTTCAATAACCCACGTACTTTAAAAGAATTAAGTGCAATGACTCCTCTAATTGACTGGGATAAGTTTACAAAAGATCTTGGGGTCACTGCGCCGTTAGAATCTGTACTAGTAATGCAACCAACTTATATGGCTGCGCTAAATACTTTTTTAACAAATACGTCAATTGATGATATTAAAATATTAATGACCTGGAGCACAATTGATAATGCCGCAGGATATTTAACAACAGAAATTGAAACAGCTAATTGGGAATTTTATAGCAAAACTTTAAATGGTTCCAAGGCTCAACGTGAAGCGGAAGAACGAGCTTTAGGCACAGTTAACGGCTCTGTTGGAGAAGCCATAGGAAAACTGTATGTAGAAGCAAAGTTCCCCCCAGAAGCAAAAGAGAAAGCAGAAAAAATGATTGCTAATGTGATTAAAGCTTTCCAAAACAGAATAGAAGTTCTAGACTGGATGAGTGATGCTACAAAAGCCAAAGCTATTGAGAAATTAGATAAATTCACAGTAAAAATTGCATACCCAGACGAATGGGAAGACTATTCTGAGTTACAAGTTCTAGAAGGCAATAGCTTTGCGGAGAATATGATGGCTGTTTCTAATTGGAGTAGCAAAGAAAATATATCACAAATAGGACAACCTGTTGATAAAGCTGAATGGGGAATGCCTCCTCAAACTGTAAATGCATACTTTAATCCACTAAATAATGAGATTGTTTTTCCTGCAGCTATTTTGCAACCTCCTTTTTATAACTTTACAGCAGATGAAGCTGTAAATTATGGTGGGATTGGCGCTGTTATAGGCCATGAAATATCCCATGCATTTGATGATTCTGGAGCGCGTTTTGATGGAGACGGAAATGTAAACAATTGGTGGACGGATAAAGATTTAGTTGAATTCGAAAAACGCGGCAATGCGCTGGCTGAACAATATAGTGCCATTGAAGTTTTGGACAGTGTTTACATAAATGGTAAGTTCACTTTAGGAGAAAACATTGGTGATCTTGGTGGAGTTCTTGGTGCTTATGATGGGCTTCAATTGTACATGAATGAAAACGGAAGACCTGAAAATATTGATGGATTTACAGCTGAGCAACGCTTTTTTATGTCTTGGGCTACTGTATGGAGAACACTAACACGTGAGGATGCGCTGAGAACACAAATTAAAACTGATCCCCACTCGCCCGGAATACAAAGAGCTACTCAACCACTAAAAAATGTTGATGCTTTTTATGCAGCTTTTGACATTCAAGAAGGAGATAAAATGTATTTACCCAAAGAACAAAGGGTGCGAATATGGTAGACATAAAAAAAGCAGCGAATCAACGCTGCTTTTTTATATTTATTTAGTTATTAAACCTTCCTTTTGAACACGAATAGCATCAATTGCTAAAGTTGCTAAATTAAAATTCGGAGCTAATAATAAAGCTTCTTCCAGTAAAGCAATTGAATCGTCATGATTTGTTTTTGGATTTTCCCTAAACTTTGCAATTGCTTTTAAATATACAAATCCAGCAACTAACGAAACTTGATAAGGGGTTTGTGATTCATAATAAGCCTTCATCATATCAGTAGTAGAATTAGCCATTCCATAAGTAATATTTAAACTTGCTCCTGTAAGGTCATCGGTTTGAATTTTAAGATCCGCAAGCTCGTATGCAAGTACAGCAGAAGGGCTACGCTTAAAAAGTACTTCGTAGTGCTCTAAAGCTCTTGCAGGCTCATTTAATGTCTTCAAACTGATAGCTTTAATTTCTGATTCTAAGTCTGTATCTGAATCTTTAGCTTCTATTCCTAATAGAGCAAGCGCCTGCCTGTGCTTACCCTCAAGAACATATACATAGGCTAGTGAATCTTGACGTTTTATATTTGGCTCAAGAATAATTAAATGATTCATAGCGCTTATGATTCCTTGGGTATCTCCTAGCTTTTGCATTTGAGAATAATAAGATTTATAGTGATCTAATAAATCAGTGCTGTTTTGTGATTGAATTTGCAAAAAAGCAAAAGCAAGAATAATTGTGTACTTAATTTTATTCATTTTTATTTTTATTTCAAAAGTAATAGAATTTTTTAATATCAACTAAGATATTTCACAAGTAAAAAATTATAAAATATAGCTTTAATACTAGTCTAATATTAATAAATATAAAATATTGACTTTCTTATTACAAATAGACACGTTCGCACAGAATATTAAGAAATAATAGTAAACTCAATTGTGTATGCACGTTTGAGGAATGTATTAGATTTTTAAGGAGGAATATCTAACAATTTTATACTTTTTAATTTTATCTTTTTAAGATGAATCTCTGACAGATAAAGTTGAACTTATAACCAATTGCTTGACTTCACTAGATTTTGTTCTAAGCGATTCAACCATCATTGTTGCAGCCGAATTACCTATAGTATAGCTGTGTTGATTAATTGTTGTTAATTCAGGAGTTAGGTTGTGAGCCATACGTTCGCTAACATATCCAATAACAGCAATATCTTGAGGGATTTTTTTTCCTGATGATTTTACTGCTTTTAAAGCGGATAGTGAAGCATCGGTATCTAAAGCCATGATGGCATCTACTGGGTTTGATTTTAAATAATCAGCCATAACTGCCCCTGCCAATTTATCAGTAGACTCTAAAAGCACCGGAGCCAACCCAGCAGCTTCCATAGCCTTAACATATCCTTGTGCACGTTGCTTGCCTACGTTTAATCCGTGAATTGTAGAAAGAAGAATAATTTGTTTACGTTCTGATTCAATTAGCTTTTGAGTTGCTTCAGATAAAGCAGTAAAATCATTGGTTGTAACTTTTCCACAATTAACAGATTCAATCACTCTGTCAAACATGACTACGGACTTACCATTTTCAATCACATTATGAAAATGATCATAGTTTTGTAAATTTTGTGTTTCTTCACTCACCGCTACTATGAAACCGTCTACGACACCATTTGATAACATGTTAAAGGTCTCTACTTCTTTAGAGTGAGACTCTTTAGTTAGACACACTATAATATTGTAATTAGTGTTAGAAATCATACTCTCAATTCCATATAATGCACGAGCAAAAAAACTATTTTGCACACTAGGAATTACAACCGCTATGGTATTAGTTTTTCCAGATTTTAAGCCTACAGCAATTTTATTTGGCTGGTAATTATGTAATTTTGCAGACTTAACAATTCTTTTTTTAGTGGCATCACTTATTTCGTGGCTATCATTCAGCGCTTTAGAAATCGTTGAAATTGATACACCCAAAATAGATGAAAGTTGTTTTAAAGTAATGTTTGATCCGGCCATAAACTAAATTATTAGTAATTTGTAAAGATATTACAACCTAAGGTATCAAAAAAATTTATGTTTTGGATATTAGCTAACCGATTTTCAAACCATTCTTAGCATTATGAGAGCTGTCAGGGTTTACAAATACTAATTTACCCTCCGATGTTTCAGTCATTAAAATCATTCCTTGACTTTCAACTCCACGTAAGTTTCTAGGCGCTAAATTAATTAACACTGTAACTCGTTTCCCGATAACTTCCTCGGCTGTAAAACTTTCTGCAATACCAGAAACAATAGTCCTAACATCGACTCCAGTATCTACTTTAAGCACCAATAGTTTTTTTGCTTTTGA
>JAQWYU010000189.1 GCA_029253805.1 Flavobacteriaceae bacterium
GTTTAGCTGACGTGCATAATTAAACTTATTTGCAATGTAACTAGTTTTGATGTTCAAGGAATTTTCAAATAGTGTCCCAAAATTTCTAAGTCGAAGTAAAATATCCATTGTCAAATCAAACCCTCTAATTGCATATTTGTTAGGAAACGTTCCAAACTGTATTAAATATTTTTGCTTGAAAGATTCTGAGAGATCCATATTATAATTAACTGATGGATAATGAAAATGTAAGTTAGATAAATCATAATTAGATACATATAAGCCTTCAAATGATTTATTGTAAAACGTGGTCATTAGTATTATTTCTCGCTCAATCTTTCTTCTACCACGACTTTTTCTGGTAATTCTGTTCATTGAATTTAACATGCTAGTAACGTTAGAAATAAAACTTTCATTATCAGACTCCAAAAAAACAATAGTTTTTCCTGGCAAAAGCACATTCTGAACATCCTCAGTCCTTAAATAAAACTGATCAACTCCCTTTTTATCAAATTTTGATTTTAACAAAGTAGCTGACGGAAATGCTGTTTTTAAATAATTAGCTGTTGCCTTTGATTTGGAATCATAAATAATTAAAGTTTGATGTGGAATAGTATCTGTCTTAACGTAAGAAACCATTTTATTTCGCAACCACTCTCTGTCTGGGATAGTTTGAAGTAAGTTTAAATAACTACTTTTTGATTTTGCAAAAGGAGAAACAACAGGGATACTATCTGATAAAAAGTATTCAGCAGTCAAATCAATATTCTCATAAGTAATTGGTCCAAGAATCACATCGAATTTAGAAAAATTGTTCTGATTCAAAACAGCTTTTAAATCCATCGCATTAGCATTGGTATCAAAAACATCTAAGTTTACTGAAATTCCTAACTGTTTTGCAGAATCAATTGCTACTATGGCTCCAGAATAAAAATCCGTAGATACGTTAATATATCCGTCACGTCTTAGTTGCTTTCTGGCTCGATTTAAAGAATTTGTATCGATACTCTTGGTCTTGAAAGGTAATAAAAGAGCTATGTTTTTTGGAGATAAATCTATCAAGCTATCTCTAGGAGAAGTTGTGGAAACAAATGCATTTTCAATATTTTTAATAGCAAATTTAGGTACCTTTAAGACCATGCCAAACTTTAATCCAACATTTTCAAGTTCAGGGTTAAGTGATAGTAGTAGTTCTTTAGAAAGTCCTAATTTTTTTTCAAGTCTATAGAAACCTTCACTTGCTTTTACAGTATAATAACTAAATTGACCCTCATCGGTCTGCTTTTTTATTTTTTTAAAAACTGGAATATTTATTTTTTTTCCACGCCTTAACTTTTCATGTTGTAAGCTTTCATTGTGATTTTTTATATCTTCAATTGAAACGTTATATTTTTGAGAAATACTAAAAAGTGTTTCTTTTCGTCGAACTTTATGAATTTTATAAGAATCAAATTCCTTTTCAAAAGCTAGAGTATCTAATTTAACTAAATTTAACTCGGGAATAACTAAAATCGAATCCACAACCAAAGCTGAAGTCACATTTGGATTTGCAGCATAAATGTCAGCTATTGAAATTTTATGTAGCTTCGCAATACTGTCAACAGATTCATCTGCTTTTACACTATGTTTTGTTAAATTTTGAGCATAATTAGGAAAGGTTAAAACTAAGACTGCTAAAAATATTAATAAATTCTTCATATGCTTACTTTAATTTAACTTAGTTAAGCGTGTTATTTACTCTATCACTCCCACTCTATGGTTGCCGGAGGCTTTGAGCTAATATCATAGACAACTCTGTTAACTCCTTTTACTTTATTTATAATATCATTAGATATTCTCTGAAGAAACTCATAAGGTAAATTTACCCAATCAGCTGTCATTCCATCTGTACTTTCAACGGCCCTTAAAGCAACACATTTTTCATAGGTACGTTCATCACCCATAACTCCAACGCTGTTAACAGGCAACAAAATAGCTCCAGCTTGCCAAACTTTATCATAAAGGCCCCATTCTTTTAAGCCATTTATAAATACAGCATCAACCTCCTGTAAAATACGAACTTTTTCAAAAGTAATATCGCCTAAAATTCGAATGGCAAGACCAGGTCCTGGAAACGGGTGTCGACCTAGTATTTTAGTATCAATTCCCATTGAGTTGCCAACTCGTCTAACTTCGTCCTTAAACAAAGCCTTGAGAGGTTCTACAACTTTTAATTTCATAAAGTCTGGTAAGCCACCAACGTTATGGTGACTTTTTATCGTGGCGCTTGGCCCTCCAGTAGCTGAGACACTTTCAATAACATCTGGATAAATAGTACCTTGGGCTAACCATTTAGCATTTTCTAACTTGTTTGACTCTTCTTCAAAAACATCAATAAAAACATTACCAATGATTTTACGCTTTTTCTCAGGATCATCTTCGCCAGCTAAACGATCTAAAAATCTATCTTCAGCATCAATTTTAATAATATTTAAGCCAAAG
>JAQWYU010000190.1 GCA_029253805.1 Flavobacteriaceae bacterium
ATAAAATTCCCATCTTCATCAAATTGTTGTAAAAACGGATCTTGCATTTCATCATATTGATCATGCTCCCAATCATAACGAACAGGTTTGGGAATCGATTCTCTGAAAACAAATGCAAAAACAATTCCTATAATTAAACCTGATAAATGCCCTTCCCAAGACATGTTATCTTTCACAGGGAAAACATACCACAACATACTTCCATATAAAAATACTACGATTAAGGACAAGGCAGTTAAATGATGATTTTTGGAAAGTATTCCTTTAAAAAGCATAAAACTCATCAAAACATAAATAATACCACTAGCTCCAATATGATATCCGGGACTACCTATTAGCCATGTTAAAAATCCAGAAAATAAAATTCCAATTAGCAGAACACGCCAAGCTATAAACCTGTAGAAATAAAATAAAGCTACTGACAAAACAAGTAATGGCGTAGAGTTATGGTATAAATGTTCCAAACTTCCGTGAATAAAAGGGCTAAAAAAAATCCCTCTTAGTCCATAAAAGGTTCTAGGATAAATGCCCATATCGTTGAAACGAAAACCAAATCGTAATTCAAACCAATAAATTAGCCATATGATTAACACAAAACTGAGTGGGTATATAACAACACGGTTTGAAAACTTGAACGGATTACTGGGGTTCATTATTTTATGAATTTATCACACATTAATTAATGGCCCGCAAAAATAGGCATTGTATTAAATTGTCAGCTCAATTTAAAAAAATACTTTAATTTTGCAAAATGAACGCACCATTAGCAGAACGTTTACGTCCAAAAAAATTAAGCGACTATATAAGTCAATCCCACCTTATTGGGTCGCAAGGAGCATTAACTCAAGCTTTAAACCAGGGACTAATTCCTTCAATGATATTCTGGGGGCCTCCAGGAATTGGAAAAACAACGCTTGCTACAATTATAGCTCAAGAATCAGGACGTCCATTTTATACATTAAGTGCTATTAGTTCAGGTGTAAAAGATGTAAGAGAGGTTATTGAAAAAGCTAAACAAGGGGGCGGACTCTTTACCACTAAAAACCCTATTTTATTTATTGATGAAATTCATCGTTTTAGCAAGTCTCAACAAGATTCATTACTACAAGCTGTTGAAAAAGGCTGGGTAACGCTTATAGGAGCCACTACCGAAAACCCAAGTTTTGAAGTGATCTCTGCCCTACTCTCTCGTTGCCAAGTATATACTTTAAACCCCTTCAATACACAAGATTTAGAATCTCTTTTGAAACGCGCCATCAAATCTGACGAACTACTTTCTAAAAAAAAAATAATACTTAAAGAAACCGAAGCTCTGCTGCGTTTATCAGGTGGAGATGCACGAAAATTACTTAATATTTTTGAACTTATTATTAACTCTGAATCTGAAGACAGTATTACAGTTACTAATGATTTGGTTCTGAGAAAAATTCAAAATAGTACTGTATTGTATGACAAAACAGGTGATCAACATTACGATATAATATCAGCGTTTATAAAGTCCGTTAGAGGAAGTGATCCTAACGGAGCAGTTTATTGGTTGGCACGTATGTTAGAAGGCGGAGAAGACGCGAAATTCATTGCACGCCGTTTACTCATACTTGCAAGTGAAGATATTGGTAATGCTAATCCAACAGCTCTAGTATTAGCTTCAAGCACCTTTCAGTCAGTAGCTACAATAGGAATGCCCGAAGCGCGAATTATATTAAGTCAGTGTGCTACCTACCTAGCGTGTTCTCCAAAAAGTAATGCTGCTTATCAGGCTATAAATACAGCTATAGATATTGTAAAAAATACAGGAAATCTTTCAGTACCACTGGAAATTAGAAATGCCCCAACAAAACTAATGAAGGATCTTGGCTATGGAAAGGATTATAAATATGCCCACAACTTTGATCTAAATTTTATAGCACAAGAGTTTATGCCAAAAGAATTGGAGAATAAAACAATATATAAACCTGGAAATAATTCGCGTGAACAAACCCAACAATCATTTCTAAAGCAACGCTGGAAAGATAAATACAACTATTAGGGCAGCGTATTTAGTGCTTCAATAATAGTTTTGTTCTGTTGGTAATATTCTCTTACCCAAGAATTTCCTCTTTTGTAAATTATTCCCGATTGTGCTTCTATTATATAGACATTTTCAAACATAGTAGCC
>JAQWYU010000191.1 GCA_029253805.1 Flavobacteriaceae bacterium
ATTAGTTCTAGATAAAAGTTTAGAAGAAGAATACCTTAAGCCTTACAGCGGAAAATCTTTTAAAATTAATGGACAATGATTTTAAAACGCTCTAGCAGTTTTCAATTAGACTGGATCGCAGTAATTATTTTTACAGCACTAGTTATTTTTGGGTATTTTAATATCTTATCTGCCTCAAATACTGGAGAGTTTACATCATACTTTGACACTTCTAAGCCATATGGAAAACAACTATTATTCATAATAGGATCGCTTATTTTAATAACTATTATATTATCTGTTGAAGCAAAAATTTATGAACGATTTGCGAGTATCTTATATATTGGATCTGTACTATCTTTGATTGGATTATTTGTAGCCGGAAAACAAATAAATGGCGCGACTTCATGGTATGACTTTGGAGGATTAACTTTACAACCTAGCGAATTTGCTAAATTCGCAACAGCACTTGCACTTGCTAAATTTATCAGTGACCTACAAACTAATATTAAAACCCCTTTAGATCAGTTTAGAGCAGGTATTTTAGTTGCTATACCTGCTGTTCTTATTTTATTTCAGAATGATGCTGGAAGCACTCTAATATTTGGAAGTTTGTTCTTTGTTTTTTACAGGGAAGGTATATCCCAATACTACCTATTCTTTACGATATTTTTAACTCTTTTGGGAATTTCAACTTTGAAATTTTCTGCACTTATTACTAATGTTGCTATCGCTTCTCTACTTATTTTTTATCAGTTATTTTTTAAAAGAAGAAAAAAAAGAAAGTTTAAAGTAATAGTTATCGCTTTTATTTGCAGTACTATCTTGAGTTTTGGTATTCAGTGGGCCTACACTGAAATACTTCAAAAGCATCAGCAAGAGCGAATTGGTCTCTGGCTTAGATTAGAAAAAGATCCAATAAAAATAGAGTCAATGAAGCGCAACATTTCCTATAATCTTAATCAATCTGAGAAAGCTATTCGGTCAGGAGGTGCTTTTGGAAAAGGTTTTATGGAAGGTACAAGAACAAAGGGTAAGTTTGTTCCTGAACAGCATACAGACTACATATTTAGTACCGTGGGTGAAGAATGGGGGTTTTTTGGAAGTAGCATTTTAGTGATTTTATTCGTGTCATTAATTTTACGTATCATTTTTCTTGCAGAACAACATAATTCACAATTTAGCCGTATTTATGGATATGGAGTTGCAAGTATATTATTTGCACACTTTTTAATTAATATTGGCATGGTTATGGGCTTAATCCCTACTATCGGAATACCACTTCCGTTCTTAAGTTACGGAGGGTCTGGCCTTTGGGCATTTACAATACTTGTGTTTATTTTCTTAAAACTGGATGCAAACCGCCTAAAAGTATGGTAAGTTACTTTTTAATTAAATCAAGTTTGTCTGCAAAGTAATCACAAAAATCTTTCATTGTAGCTGCCATTTTTTCATCCTGAGTTGCTCGCAAATAAGTATCACTCATAGTAACTAATGTTTGATGAAAAAAAAGTTTCATTTCATCAACTGGCATATCTTTTGTCCATAGATCAATTCTGAGGGATTCCTGCTTTTTTTGATCCCATACAGATAGCATTACAGCTTTAGCTTCTTGGTTAGAAACTCCTCCATCCTCTGCAGTCCAATGCAGACTTTCAGGAATTCTGTTATCATCTAATCCTACTGTAATTTTTATTTTCGAGGTGTGATTAATCGCCATTATTTTTTCGGTTTAAATTTTGCATTATTAAAAATATCTTGAGGATCCATTAGAAGCATATCTAGATAAGTAGTTGAATTATTTTCCATGTACGATTTTATAATTTGCCAACCGATGTATTGACCTATCCTACCAGGTGATTCTCTGTCTAGCTCTAGATTAAATTGGGAAAATGGAGCCGATAATATAAACCTATCTAATAATTTTCGATCCGTGAGGTAAAGTAATTCATTTTCAATAAAATACTGCCACACATAAAATTCATTACTTTCAGACCATTTATATTGTGATTCAGAATACCCTATTTTTTCAGAATTTGTCTTAAAAGGGATCCATAAATCTTTTAAATATAATTGCTTTCCAAAATATATCATTTGATCTAAAAAGGTCGTCTTATTTGGTTGATATATAAACTGCTCAGCGTAGGAAGATGCTAAATCTGGTACAATTTGTGTTGGATTCAAGTTTTGCTTTTTATATTCATAAAAACTTGTGTAGAACTCGTGGTCCTTCCCAAGATAAGTATCTAATGCAATAAGAACAATTGTATCTGTTACTATTACTTTATTTCGGTAATCGACATCTGAAAGAACTGTAATAACTCGAGGAATTGAAATCGACTTGTTGTAATACTTAAGATGTTGATAAAATAAATTAATTTCAGATTCTGTTTGCTTAAAATCATTAAATACGCTATCAACGGCATTGTTTAATAAACTTTGTATTGGATCTTTCATACGATTGATCCAAATTGAGTCAGAGAATCTACTTGAAAATAAAAAAGGGTATATCTGTTTTAAGCTAGGAAGCTCAGTTGGATTTGAAGAAGCAAAGAGTTTATCAAAACGCTCAATATTCAAGCCCACATCAATAGCTAATATTTGTTTGTCAGTTTTTGACGAATCATCACAAGATAAACTAAAAAGTATAAGTATAAAAAATACCATCTTTAAAGTATATCTAATCTGAAATGGGGAATTTTCTATTTTCAAAATACTATTTAACCAAATTCGAATCACAAAAGTAATTAATCTATTTTTTTAATCCTGAATTCTAATAAAAAAATTAATAACTGATTATTAAAAAAGTTCAAAAGATTAAAATAAAAACTTTAGAGATAATCCGTAAATTTTTGTTCTATCTTTTTAAAGAGAAGTGCGCTCTTAGCACTTGTGGGTTTCCTGTAGTTGGATCTGTATAA
>JAQWYU010000192.1 GCA_029253805.1 Flavobacteriaceae bacterium
ACTAAGTTCATAGCTGTCAATTATAGGGTATATATTTTCTTGTACCCACTCCAAACCAAGTGATTTAGGATAGGGAGAAGCATAAAAATTTAAAGAATTTAACTCATCTAATAAGGGAAAACAGATTGTTCCTTTCAAAGCAACATTGCCTTCTGAATCATACGGTAGTCCTATAGCCTTTGTGTAGTGATTCATGATAATATTAACTGGACAGATATCAAATGCTATACGCTCTAAATTTTTTCTGTAAGAAATATTTGCAAAACCCCCAAGATTTATACAATAATCATATTGTGGAAATAACAATACATCCCCAATGGGAACTAACGGAGCTCCTTGACCTCCAAGACGTATATCTTGAGTTCTAAAGTCACAGACAACCATCTGATTTAAATAATTAGACAAAATCGGAAGGTTACCAATTTGAAGGGTCCTACCTAAATTAGGCTGATGGAATATGGTGTGTCCATGGCTGCAAATAGCATCGATTGTCGTTTTAGGGTGTTGTTTTATAAAATTAGATATCACCTTGGACAAAAAATACGTATAATCATTATTTATCTCAACCAACTGTGATGCACTTAATGTTATTGCGTTCTGTAAGCGCTCTTGCCATTGTTTAGGATAATCAACGGTTTTGGCGTCAATAATTTTAAACTTCCATGATTCCGCTTGCTCAAAACGTACATAACAAAGGTCAATTCCGTCTAGCGAGGTACCTGACATTACCCCTACTACATAAAAAACAGATTTATCACTTATACTTGTTTTGTTCAATGTTTGTTTTTTTAAACCTTTACTATGCATGCATAGCAAATTTAACTATATTTGAGCATAAATTTTAAAAATATGAATTTTTCATTAACTGAAGAACAAAAAATGGTACGTGACGCAGCTCGTGGTTTTGCACAAACCGAATTAAAGCCTGGTGTGATCAAGCGAGACGAACTTCAAGAATTTCCAGACAATTTAGTAAAAAAAATGGGAGCATTGGGTTTTATGGGTATTATGGTAGACCCAAAGTACGGGGGCAGTGGCATGGATACTATATCCTACATTCTAATTATGGAAGAATTGTCTAAAATAGATGCATCGGCTTCGGTTATAGTTTCTGTTAATAATTCATTGGTATGTTATGGTCTTCAAACTTATGGATCAGAAGAACAAAAAGAAAAATTTCTACCAAAATTAGCATCAGGAGAATTTGTAGGAGCCTTTTGTTTGAGTGAACCAGAAGCAGGAAGTGATGCTACATCTCAACAGACATCAGCTATTGATTGTGGAGATTATTATTTAATAAACGGAACTAAGAACTGGATTACTAGCGGTGGACGCTCAGATGTGTATATTGTTGTAGCACAAACGGATAGATCTAAGGGATCTAAAGGTATTAATGCTTTTATTGTAGAAAAAGGAATGGATGGTTTTGAGATTGGTCCAAAAGAAGATAAGCTAGGTATTAGAGGGAGTGATACCCACACATTACAATTTAGTGATGTTAAAGTTCCTAAAGAAAATCGAATTGGTGGGAATGGTTTTGGGTTTAAATTTGCAATGAAAACACTGTCAGGCGGACGAATAGGGATTGCAGCACAAGCACTAGGTATTGCTTCAGGAGCATATGAACTTGCATTAGACTATTCAAAACAACGAAAAGCTTTTGGAACACAAATTTGTAATCATCAAGCGATTGCCTTTAAACTCGCTGATATGGCGACTGATATTGAAGCAGCCAGACACATGGTTACGAAAGCGGCTTGGGAAAAAGATCAAGGAATTAATTACGACACATCTAGTGCAATGGCTAAACTGTTCGCTTCTAGAATAGCTATGGAACACACTGTCGAAGCAGTTCAAATCCATGGAGGGAATGGTTTTGTTAAAGACTACCACGTGGAGCGGCTGATGCGTGATGCAAAAATCACTCAGATATACGAAGGAACTTCTGAAATTCAAAAAATGGTAATTTCTAGATCTATTATTAAAAATTAAAACTACTATATCTAATATTTAGTATTTATATTTTTCAAAGAGATTGAATTAAATTGATTAAAGATTGTGTAAAAAAAAAGCCTCGCTAATTTCTTAGCGAGGCTTTAGTTTTAGAACTATACTATCCTTTAGTTCTTAACAACTCTAACTGTTTTAAGAGTATTGTTAATTGACACTTGTACAAAATAAGCACCTGCCTGTAATGCAGACATATCTACTGTGCTA
>JAQWYU010000193.1 GCA_029253805.1 Flavobacteriaceae bacterium
CTCACAACCACACATACCTTCAATTCCATTAATGGTCAATATAGAGCAGCTGTTATAAATATGATTAGGGTCAGCAGCATCAAACGCCACATATCCAGTGCCAGTATTGTTAACTATGATTCCTCCATTTCCAACATTAGGGACGTAGACAGGATTACTTGGAAAAGTTAGTTGATTGTACTGAGAAAGATTGAGGTTTATTGAAGTAGCGACGTTAATCTTTGCCAGAAAATTGCATGACTCATCATAGTTGTTAGCCTTTGAGCATCCAATGAAAATTAAAGCTGACAGTATTAGTATTTTTAATTTTTTGAGATTCATATTATTCGCTAAAGCTGTATTTATTCAGAGCCAAAATAAAATTTTAGTTAGATCTTCAATTTACGACAAAAAGCTTTGTAACATAAATATTTTGTATATTTGTATAGCAATCTCGTGAAAACGGGATTTTTGTATTTAGTTCTAAAATTCCTTTTAGACTATTCACAACTTTATTAAATACTACTTTAAAAAATTATTAGTTATGAGTAATGTATCTTATTACACGGCTGAAGGATTAAAAAAAATAAGAGCTGAATTAAAGCAGCTTAAAGACGTTGAACGCGTCAAAGCTTCCAGAGCAATTGCTGAGGCAAGAGATAAAGGGGACTTAAGTGAAAATGCAGAATATGATGCAGCCAAAGAGGCACAAGGAATGTTAGAAATGCGCATATCAAAACTAGAAGAAACATTAGCAGGAGCTCGTTTGGTTGATGAATCTCAGCTTGATAACACTAAAGCTTTAGTTTTGTCAAAAGTCAAAATAAAAAATCAATCTAATGGCATGGAATTGGATTATCTTTTAGTTGCTGACGGTGAAGCTGATTTAGCTGCAGGCAAATTGTCTGTAAACTCCCCAATAGGAAAGGGTTTGTTAGGGAAAAGCGTTGGTGATATTGCTGTAATTGAGGTCCCAAACGGAATTTTGAACTTTGAAATATTAAATATTTCAAGATAAACTAATAGTTAAAATTCAATTAATGAGTTCGATTTTTACTAAAATAATAAATAATGAGATTTCTTGTTATAAAATCGCCGAGACGGATCAATTTTTGGCATTTTTAGATATTAATCCTAACTCAGTAGGACATACTCTTTGTATTACAAAACAAGAAGTTAATAAGCTGTTTGATCTAGAAAAATCAATTTACACTGACTTGATGGAATTTTCAAGAAAAGTTGCAATAGCCATAGAAAAGGCAATTGATTGTAAACGAGTAGGAATGACAGTCATAGGACTTGAAGTTCCACATGTTCATGTTCACCTAATCCCGCTTAATTCCATGGAAGATGCACAATTTATAAAAAAACAGGACTTTGATGCGGAACATTTTTCAAAAATTTCCAAGAAAATAGCTTCTTTCTTAAAACCTTTTTAAGCAAATTTGCATAGTTGTTCCGACATCTGTTTCCGATTCCAGTACCCTGATTTTACCATTATGATAATCTTCAATAATTCGTTTTGTAAGTGATAATCCCAATCCCCACCCTCGTTTTTTTGAAGTAAACCCAGTCTCAAAAATCTTTTTGAAGAGGTTATTTTTAATTCCTTTTCCAGTGTCTGTTACATTAATCAGTACTGTCTCTTCTGTTGTAGTTAAATACAAAGTAATAAGGCCTTTTCCCTTCATCGAATCTATACCATTTATAACTAAATTTTCGATGGACCAGTTAAATAATTCAAGATTAAGCGGAACAAGAATTTCTGATTTCGGAGCTATGATTTTAAATGAAATTAATTTACTATTCCGTGATTTTAAATAATTAAAAGATTCGATTGTTGCTTTGACAATGTCACTTGTTTTCAACAGTGGTATGGAGCCTATTTTACTAAAACGATCTGTTATAGTTTCAAGGCGTTGTATATCTTTTTTGATTTCAGAGATATATTCAGGGTTTACGGCTTCTGATTTTAGAAGTTCTGCCCATCCAATTAGTGATGATAATGGCGTTCCAATTTGATGAGCGGTCTCTTTAGCCATTCCAGTCCATAATTTGTTTTGTGATGCAATTTGTGTGCTTTTGTAATAGAGTAATATAACTGCGCTAAAAAGTAAAAGGATTAAGAGTAGTGCAAATGGGTAGTATTTGAGTTTGTTAAGTAGCTCTGAATCGCCATAATACATCGTAGATAAAGTCTTTCCGTTGTAAATCACGGGGATCGGTTTGTTTTCTTCTTCAAACTTTTTAGATAATAACATTAGGAATTCCTGAACATTTTCAGTGCCTAGCTCAATATTTTTGGATTGAAAATTTCCTTCAGAATCCTCAATAATCATTGGGGTTGATGAATTGCTTTGAATTATTTTTAATGGAAAATCACTTATGTTTCCATTAATATCGATAATTTTTCCTAGCTCAATTTGGGCTTGAGCGAAGTTTTCCATTTTAAGACGCTCCTCTTGTTTAAATTTTTGAAAAAACTGGTAAGTATTCCATAAAATTAATGAAGTAGTAAATAATGAAATTACAATCATCATCCGACGTAACAAATCTTGTTTGGAGGATATTTTCATTGAATTATTTTTTTCAATCCTAAATATAATATATTTAAGATAATTTTATTAGTTTATATTATTGCTTTCTTCTTTTTGGTAGCGACATAATTTGTTAGATTTGTAGATGTTATAATAATTTAACAAAGCAAAATTGAATTTTTAAAATGGAATTACAAGGAAAAATTAAACTTATAGGTGAAACACAATCTATTGGATCTAATGGATTTAGAAAACGCGAACTAGTTTTAACTACTGAAGAACAGTATCCACAACATATTATGGTAGAGTTTATTCAAGACAAGACAGATTTGTTAAATAACTTCCAAGTTGGTCAGTCGATTAAAGTTGGTATTAATTTACGAGGAAGAGAGTGGATTAATCCACAGGGAGAAGCTAAGTATTTTAATGCTATTCAAGGTTGGCGTATCGAAAATATTCAACAAGCTCAGGCGAATGTAAGTGGGGCGGTTCCACCAGCTGATGCTTTTGAACCAGCAACAGACTTGACTGAAGATGAACCTAATGACTTGCCTTTTTAAAATAAGCAAACAGTAGGAAACAAACTCTAAATATGACTGTGCGATGGCTCAATGATACCATGGGGTTTCCCTCCTTGGATAAAGCAAATAAGGATGGTTTGTTAGCTTTTGGAGGAGGTTTAACCAATGAACGCGTATTGTTAGCTTACGAAAATGGGATTTTCCCATGGTATGAAGCTGGACAGCCTATTATGTGGTGGTCACCCGATCCTAGATTTGTACTGTACCCACACAAGCTTAAGA
>JAQWYU010000194.1 GCA_029253805.1 Flavobacteriaceae bacterium
CGATAAAAGTATTAGTCAATTCAATAGAAAAAGCACTTCAATTTTACAGTTATGAAATTATTTTTGTGGATGATGGTTCAATTGATTCGACTGTGGTCACCATAAAATCACTTAAAAATTCGTACATAAATCTTATAGTTTTTGATTCTAACAAAGGACAAAGTTCTGCTCTGGCTGCTGGAATTAATTTAGCTAGAGGCACCTACATAGTAACAATGGATGGGGATTTTCAGAACGATCCATGTGATATTCCCAGAATGGTTCATATGATTTCTAATGAAAATTTAGATATGGTAATGGGTATACGTAAGAACCGCCAAGACCCTATACTTAAAACGTTCCCCTCAAAAATTGCAAATTTTATCATAAGGATCACAACTCAACTTAACATAACGGACTCTGGTTGTGGACTAAAAGTTATGACTTCCAAGGTTGCTAAAGATATTCCTTTACATGGATATTTACATCGATTTATGGCATTAAATGCATATATAAAGGGAGCTTCAATAAATGAAATTCCGATTATTCACCACCCTAGAACATATGGAGTTTCCAAATATGGACTGGGTAGAATATTCATAGTTTTAAAGGATTTATTTTTAATTATTTTTAATCATAAATTTTCAAGGTATAGAATTTAATCTTTTACAATAGTTAAGAGTCTTATTGTTTCGAAAATTAGTGTTAATTTTAAAATCTAATTGATTGAATGTCTTTACCTGTCAAAATAATTGAATGTCCACGCGATGCTATGCAAGGCATTAAGGCGTTTATTCCTACATCTTTAAAGGTCCAGTATTTGCAGTCCTTACTTAGGGTTGGTTTTGACACGATTGATTTTGGAAGCTTTGTTTCTCACAAAGCTATACCTCAAATGGTTGACACTGCTGAGGTTTTGTCTTTACTGGACCTTACTAAAACTTCCAGTAAGCTGTTAGCGATTATAGCTAATAGTCGTGGCGCATTAGCTGCAGCTAGCTACAAAGAAATTGATTTTTTAGGTTTTCCTTTTTCGATATCTGAAAATTTTCAGATGAGAAATACTCACAAGACTATTAACCAGTCAATAGATACTTTAAAAGAGATTTTGTCTATTGCTGAGACTCACAACAAACGTGTAGTTGTATATCTTTCAATGGCATTTGGTAATCCTTATGGTGACCCCTGGAATGTTGATATTGTTGGGGAGTGGACCGATCGATTAGTTAGTATGGGTATAGATATTATATCTCTAAGTGATACAGTTGGGAGTTCTACTCCACAAACTATATCTTATTTGTTCAAAAATTTAATTTCTGCATATGGGCATATTGAGTTTGGAGCACATTTGCACACTAATCCACTACATTGGCATTCTAAAGTTGAAGCTGCCTACAAGGCTGGGTGTTTAAGGTTTGATGGAGCTATTCAAGGATTTGGAGGTTGTCCAATGGCTAATGATCAACTTACAGGCAATATGCCTACTGAAAAGTTACTTTCTTATTTCACAACCCAAAAGTCCATAACAAATTTGAATGCGTTTAGTTTTGAAAGCGCTTACAATGAGGCTAAAAAGATTTTTTCAAACTATTATTAAAATAATTATCTCTTTATTTTTATTTAGAATCATTCTGCATTATATTTACAAATTATATTTAGAATGATTTTAAATAACATATAAAATGACAGATAATTATGACGATATTAACGTAATTCATTACAATGATTTTGGAGTAGCTTTCAATTGGAAAGAGAGTACTATTTTTTCGAAAAACAAAATTCAGTTAGTGTTTAAAAATACTGGATTACTTCTTTCACGGCAACAATTATTTACTTTTAAATCTGATATTGAATACGTTGCAATTAACAGATGTAATTGTAGTGAAAAATCTAAAAATTTAACACCGTCTCCATGCGAATATATTAGTTTTGCTATGTCTAAATCTGAGCTCAATGGATTGATGGATTTATTAAATGGAGTATGCTTTAATATTCAACTTTCTGATATGTTAGAAAAAATTATTTAAAATAATTCTAAATAAGCTTGTTTACTTTAAGTTTTGGTGTTAAATTTGC
>JAQWYU010000195.1 GCA_029253805.1 Flavobacteriaceae bacterium
ATCATCATAAGGGATTTTGATAAAACCGCCTGTGAAAGGACCAAAGCTATCACGAGCAATAGGATCATTTGAAAAGGAAATTATAGTAGTTGTTCGACCATGAAAATTATTTTCACACACAATTATTTGTGCTTCATTTTGAGGAATACCCTTGACTTCATAGGCCCATTTTCGGGCAATTTTTAGAGCAGTTTCAACAGCTTCTGCCCCTGTATTCATTGGAAGTACTTTGTCAAATCCAAAATAATTAGTTATGTATTTTTCGTATAGACCTAACTTATCATTGTGAAAAGCACGGGAAGTCAGTGTAAGCGTTTGTGATTGCTCAATCATTGCTTCAACAATACTTGGGTGACAGTGTCCTTGATTTACAGATGAATAAGCAGATAAAAAATCATAATACCGATTTCCTTCAACATCCCATACAAACACACCTTCGCCTTTAGAAAGAACGACGGGTAACGGATGGTAATTATGAGCCCCGTATTTATACTCTAAATTTATCGCTTCCTGTGATTTAATATTATTTAAAACAGCCATTTTTAATATTTAAAATTTATAAAACAACCATTCCTTATCTACCTTTATCCTTTCGAAGAGTCCGAAAATTCAGAGTGGGAAAGAAATCATCCTTATTAATTGCAATTTATGAAATATAATTCATATCCAACAACTCAATTTTATAACTATTTTTCGGAAACGTTCATATCTTTTATTAATATTGCAGACAACTGTTAGTATAGAACAAAATGTCAAGAAGAGAACGAAATAAGTTTGTAAAGAGAGGACAGGTATTAGAGTTAAAAATTGAAGACTATGCTTTTGGAGGAAAAGGAATTGCTAGAATTCGATCCAAGGATGGCGAATTTGTTGTATTTGTTCCCAACACCGTCCCTGGGCAAAAAGTAAAAGCAAAAGTAAAAAAATTAAGTAAAAAGTATGCAGAATGCAGCTTGATTGATATCATAGAAAGTTCACCCGACGAAGTCGATGTTCTATTCCAAGATATCCCCGGCGCACCATACATTAAGTTACCTATCGAGTTACAGCACAAATACAAGAAAGAAAGTACCATGTCGTTATTCAAACGCATCGGAGAAGTTTCAAATATTGAATCTCTTTTTGATGAATTAGTGACCTCCCCTAACGTATTTCACTACAGAAATAAAATGGAATATGGGTTTTCTGCAATTGGATATGACCGCGTAAACAAAATTGATATCGATATTTTTACTTTAGGATTTAAAAGGCGTGGGGTATGGTGGATGGGAGATAATCTAGAAAAAGACTCTGGCTTGTTTGATAAACAAGTTGAGGATAATATTAATTACTTAAGGAAATATTGTGAAGCCACAGGCTTAGCCCCATGGCATGGACCAAAAAAAGAAGGATTCTTCCGGTTTTTTGTTGTTAGGAAGTCTTACAAAACCAATCAACTCTTATTTAATTTAGTAACAACTTCTTATGAACTTGCAAAGTTTGATTTAATTGCATTTTCTAAACTACTTCAAGATCTCTTTAAAGAACGCTTTGCAGGACTATTACACTCAATAAATGACGAAACTGGAGACAGAACAGTTGCCACTACTGGAAGGAGTCAACTGATAGCTGGAGATGATAAGATCGTAGAAGAATTACTAGGGCTAAATTTTGAAATTAGTATGAAAAGCTTTTTTCAAACTAATCCTAAATCTGCTGAAAAACTTTATGCCAAAGTAATTGATTACGCATTAGAAAAAAAAGATGATGTAAACAATAATATCGTCATGGATTTATTTTGTGGAACTGGAACAATCGGACAGATTTTAGCATCTAGAGCTAGCAACACA